>JBIKMK010000291.1:0-5600 GCA_044359315.1 Bryobacteraceae bacterium
GGTTCGTCGTTCTGGTTCCGGCTCAGCTTGCCCGCCGCTGCCGCTCCGGTGCCCGCTCCGGTCTCGAGCGAAACTCGGGTCACCCGGTTTGACGGCCTCCGGGTGCTACTGGCGGAAGACAATCTGGTGAACCAGAAAGTGGCCAGCGGTCTCCTGCGGCAGATGGGATGTCAGGTGGAGATCGCGAGCAACGGCCTGGAGGCGGTCGCGATGGCGCGCGCCAATGAGTTTGGCCTGGTGCTGATGGATTGCCGCATGCCGGAAATGGACGGGCTGGAGGCGACACGCCAGATTCGACAGTTTGCGCAGCAGCTACGCGTTGTCGCCTTAACCGCCAATGCCATGCCCGAGGATCGGCAAGCCTGCTTTGAGGCCGGCATGAATGGCTTTCTGGCCAAGCCGATCAACCGGGATGCGCTCTCTGAAGTGCTACGCGAATCCGCCCGCTAGGCGAACGAGAAGTCGCCAAACCATTTTCGTTTTTTCACCCGCCTAGCCCCATGCGTCAGCTTGGGGCTTCTTCACGCACCCCGAGCAAGCCCCAAGCTGACGCATGGGGCTAGATCGAGGGCCAACGCCTTACGCTAACGTCTACGGTCGGGCTTCGTCGGAATCGAGATAGCCTAAACGGGCGGCGATGAACCGGAGCGTGCCGGGTGTCTTGGTGGTGACTGGCTGGCCGGTATAGAGCCGCCAGTGGGGCTTGGCGCCCGTCTCAAAGGTGTAGGCAATCGAGGAGCCGGGGGTGGCGCAAGCGGCCTCGACGGCTCCATCCTTTTGGGTAAGCACCGGGGTGGCGGTCTTCTGCCATTTGCCGCCGGGCCGCATCCGCTCCGTCAGCTGGCCTTCCGGTACCTGGCCCAGGTCCTTGGTGTCACGCATGAACTTTTCATGGACGGCGCGCATCTTCAGCAGCGTCGGCTTGAACTTCGCGTCAGCCGCGAGATTGTGGATCTCGTGCGGGTCGGCGACGGAATCGTAGAGCTCCTCCACCGGCTTCTCGGCGGCAAAGAAGGGCTTCATCCCCTCGGGCATCGGCGCGCCCCCGGCGTGCGGGCCATTGCCCACCGCCTCCTTGTAGACCCGCCGCATCTCCCGCATCGTGGGCATCTCATCCATGTACTCGATGTGCTGCACGTAGGGGCGGCCCGGGAAGTAGTTGCGCGTGTAGCGGTAACGCGTGTCGCGGACCGACCGCATCATGTCGTAGGCTTCATCCATCCGATCCCGCGCCATGAAGACGTACTTCCGGGGCGCAGCCTTTTGTTCACCCAGAAACGCCTGCGCCTGCATATGCTTCGGGATGGGCACTCCGGCCAGAGACAGCGTGGTCGGCCCCAGGTCGATCAGGCTGACCAGATCGTCGTTCACCGAGCCCGGCTTCAACGCTCCCGGCCACCGGATGATCAACGGAACTTTCGTGCCGGAATCGTAGAGCCAGCGTTTGCCGCGCGGCATGCCCCAGCCATGATCGCCCCAATGCATGACGACGGTGGAATCCCGCAGCCCGTCCTGCTCCAGTTCCTTCAGTTTCTCCGCCACCTGCAAGTCCATCGCCGAGACCACGTCGTAGTAGCTGGCGATGTCACGCCGCACGATCGGGGTGTCCGGGTAGTAGGGCGGCATTGGCGCCTTCTGCGGGTCATGCAGAGCAGGCAGCCGCGCCACCAGCCGCTTGGTCTCCTCACTGCGCATGTTGCGGATCTGCGATTCATGCGAGCTGACGAAGTTGAAGACGCTGAAAAAGGGCTGACCCGGGTCGGGACGGTTGCGCCAGTGGGCGCGGCCGGAGCTATCGTCCCAGGCGGTCAGTGGTGCTCCGGCCGGACCATTGAAGTTGTAGTCGGTCTTGGAGTTATTGGTGCAGTAGTACCCGGCGGCGCGCAGGTATTCGGTAAAGCACTTCACTTCGGGCGGAGGCACAGCCCGGGAGCGCATGTGGTGGCTGCCGATCGTCGCCGGGTACATGCCCGTGATGATGGACGAACGCGACGGCGCGCAGACCGGATAAACGGAATAGGCCTGGTTGTAGCGCTGCCCTTCGCTGGCCAACTGGTCAATATTGGGCGTCCGGGCGTAGGTGTCGCCGTAGCAGCCATAGGTGGGCGAAGTGTCTTCGCAGCTGAGCCAAAGGATATTCAACGGGCGTTTGGACTGGGCGCGCAGCAGCGCGGGCGCGGCCAGCCCGGCGGCGAACTCGCGGCGGGTCATGCCGGAAATTGTACCCAATGCAACACGGCTACTCCTCAGCGGGCTCTTCCAGCTCCAGGCTTTCCAGCTCTTCGGCGCGGGGCGTGTAGCTTTTCAGCACCTTGATAGCGGCGGAAGTGCCGAACCCGGCCGTCCGCAACCGCCGGTAGGCTTGCGCGGCGTGCTTTTCTTCGGCCAGGAAGACGGGCAGATCCTTGGTGCGATACTTGCGCTCCAGGTATTGCCGCGCCTGGGTGAGTTCGTCTACTTCGGCGAACACCTCGGCGGCCTTCTGCTCCGCCACCTCGCCGGAGACGCGCCGCTTGCGCAAGTCCTGCAGGACGCGGAATTTGCCGAACCCCTCGTTGTCGCGGCGGCCCGCCGCGTAGGCCTCGGCGAACCGGGCGTCATCGAGAAACTTGTAGTCCTTCAGCCGCGCCATGATGCCGTCGACGCTGGCCGGGTCCTCGGCCTTGGCGCGCAGCTTCTCCCGCACCTCGCCGGCGGAAAGTGCGCGCCCGCCCAGCAGTTTCAGAGCGTAGATCCATAGCGCCTCGGCATCCAGTTTCCGGGGTTGCTTTTTCAGCGCCATGACAACGAGTGTATGCTAGAGGCAGCAAGGAAGCCCAACCATGGAAGATTCAAACAAACTCCCCTACTTTTTCCTCGGCCTCGGTATTGGCGTCACGGCGGGTCTGCTGTTTGCCCCCAAATCGGGCGAGGAAACGCGCGGATTCCTGAAGTCCAAGGCCACCGAAAGCACCGACTATCTGCGCAAGCGCACGGAAGACATCCAGAGCTCCGCCGCCGACTTGGTGGAGCGCAGCAAGGAAGCCGTGCAGCGTCAGCGCGAACAGCTGGCCGCCGCCGTTGAAGCGGGCAAAAAGGCTTACCGCGATTCGGTTGTCACCGAGGGCTAATGAACGATCCGATGATGGCCTGGGCAGTGGTCGCCTTTGTCGGTTTGGCGGCTCTTTCGATGGTGGTCCAAGCGATCGCCACCATGAAGATCAAGACGATGGTGGGCGAATTGCAGCGCGATATCGCTCCACTGATTCCACGTGCCGAAGCGGCGCTGGAATCGGCCCGCGAAGCGCTGGTGGACAGCCGCAAGCAGATCAACGAAGTTTCGGTCCGTAGCATTGCGGTGCTCGATTCCGCCCAGCTGCAGATCAGCCGGGTGGAGGAAGTGGTTCTCGATGCCGCGGCCCGCGCCCGCCATCAGTTGGAGCGGACCGAGATGGTGGTGGAAGATACCGTCACCCGCGTCCATGAGACCGTCGCGGCTGTGCAAGGCACCATCCTGAAGCCCATCCGTGAAGTCAATGGCCTGGCGGCGGGCATCCGCGCTGGCGTCTCGCACCTGATGAAGGGCAATCGTCCCAACGTGGCCCATGCCACGCAAGACGAAGAGATGTTTATCTAGTCCGGGCGGACCGCTTTGGTCGACATTCACAGCCACATTCTCCCCGGTCTTGATGATGGGTCGCCTTCCATGGAGACCACTCTCCAGATGCTGGCCCAAGCCGTGGCCGCCGGGACTACCGACATTGTCGCCACTCCCCACGCCAGCCCGACTTATGCCTTTAGCCTGGAGACGGTCAACGCCCTGCTGGCGGAAGTGAGAGCGGCCGCGCCGCCCGGCATCACGATCCATCAGGGTGCCGATTTCCACATTGACTACGACCTGGTGCAGGATGCGCTGGCGCATCCCCGGCGGTACTCGATCAACGGCGGCCCCTACCTGCTGATCGAGCTGCCGGAGCGGGTTCCGTTGCGCACGGTGCCACAAGTGGTGGAAATGCTGATGCGCGCGGGCCTGACCCCGATCCTGACCCACCCGGAGCGGTACTTTCTGCTGCGCGGTAAGGTGGACGAAGTGAAGCAATGGGCCGCCTCCGGCTGCTTGGTGCAGGTGACGGCGCAATCGTTGACGGGGATGTTTGGTTCCACCGCGCGGAAGATGTGCGAGGACCTGCTGGACGCCCGGGCGGTGCATTTTGTCGCCAGCGACGCCCACGATACCCAGAATCGGACCACACGCCTGGACGCGGCGCGGGAGTGGCTGACCAGCCGGTATGGCGCGGCGCGGGCGGAGCAGTTGCTGGAACTCAATCCGCGGGCCACGCTGACCGGAAAGCCTTTACCGCCATCGAGCGAAGGCTCCCGCAAGGCCGGGTCCGGCGAACGCCGCCCTTCCTGGAAGTTTTGGGGCTAAGGCGCGCAGTTCCCTCATAAATGGATCGGCACTGTCCGATAAGGCCAACGTGGCAGTAGAGTCTGTTGTCGACGCCATTGCGACTTGTCTTCAGCGCTTCACCCAGAACGCCGCCGTGGGGCGGATGGGTTTGGTGGCGACCTTTGAGGCCGACTCAGAGCACTTTCTTGAAAACTGTCTGCCGCTGCTGAAGAATGGCTTTGCGGAGCGGCCCGGCAACCAACTGTTGGTGGCGTTCCTGATGGCCAAGGATCTACTGGTGAAACCGCTGGCGGAACCAGGCATGCTGACGGTGGAGGAAGCGGCCGAAGTGCTGAAAGTGGCCAAAGTGGCTGACCCGGCCTTTGACGTCACCCTCCTGCAGAAGGTGACGGAGATGCACTCGCTGACCGCATATTTGCGGGTGCTGGAAGTGTTGATGTTGGGGGCACCCACCAGCCGTCTGGCGGCCATGCTGGCGCAAGTGATGCGCGACGGTGACCTCTACCTGAAATCGAAAGCGGCCTTGCTGTTGGGCCGGTTACACCAGAAAGCCGGGTGGGTGGAACGCCAGTTGTCCCACGCCGATGTCCGTGTCCGGGCCAATGCGGTGGAGTCGCTGTGGGGAGACCGCTCCGCCGATGCCCAGAAGGTGTTCACGCAAGCACTCAGTGGTGAGCACCAGCGCACCGTCGGCAACGCCCTGGTAGGCCTGTACCGCGCCGGAGACCCGCGTTCCATCCGGCAGATCATCAGCATGGCCCAGGATGAGCGGACGCCATTCAAAGTGACGGCTCTGTGGGCGATGGGCCATCTGGGCGACCCACGATTTCTGCCCTGGTTAACCGAAGCGATGGGTCGCATGGAAGCGACCCTCCGTCCTAGCGTCTTCCAGACCATCCGCCGTATCCGCCAGCAGCGGGATTTGTTCAGCAGCTATGGCAGCCTGAACATCCACTTGGCGGCCGCCAATCAACTGCCTGATGGCAGCCGTCGGGTGCAGTTCTCGGTGGTGGAGGCCAAACGTCCGGCGGTGTTGACCGAAGACAACCTGGTGGCCACTAGCGTGGGGGTCTATGAGGATGGCGAGAGTGAACTCGATTACACCCTGAAGGCGCTGAGCGTGCCGGAACTGTTGTCGATCGCCATTGCGCTGCCCTTCCGCAGTGCTGACGATCCAGTACAGCAAGGTATCGCCAGCGCGGCACCGGCC
>JBIKMK010000009.1:0-18432 GCA_044359315.1 Bryobacteraceae bacterium
TCCGTCAATGACGGCATGGTGAGCTCCACTTTGCCCACGTGGTCCAGCGACGCACAGATGGTGCGCCAGGTCACCTCATCATCGGTCGCCTGCAATTCATAGACCCCGATTGAGCCCGCCCATTCGATCTCTTTCAGCACCGCATTACCGAACGTGATGATCTGCGGCGCGGCGGGTGTGGCGGGGGCAGTGCCCACCCAATCCGTCTGCCGGAACGTGCCCGCGCGGAACCAGCGGAGCTTCGGCGCCGCCTTGCCCAGCTGCCCGTTGATCACCAACCGGAACTTCTTCGCGGCCACGGGCGTGAAGCGGTTGTGGTTGTAGTAAGCGTTCACCGGGAGCCGTTGCGGCTCATTCTGCCGGGCGATGTCGAAGGCCCGGAACTTCGGCTCCAGCAGCTTGATGCGCGCCGGTTCTTCCAGGTCGGTCAGCTTTGCCTTCAACTCATCCAGCTGCTTCTTCACGGGCGCGATGCGCGCATCGTAGGCGGCTTTGGCTTCTGGCGAAATCACTGCCCGGTTACCGAAGCCGACGCCCGCAAACACGGCGGTGAGCTGATAGTAATCCTTGGCCGGGATCGGATCGAACTTGTGGTCGTGGCAGCGCGCGCAGTTGACGGTGAGGGCCTGGAAGGTATGGAAGGTGGTGGTGACCATGTCGTCCAGTTCGTCCATGCGCTGGGTCATGGCCATCGCCTTGTCTTTGTTGATCTCGGCCTGAACTTGATCCCAGGGTCCGGAGACCAGGAAGCCGGTGGCGGCCACCATGTTCGGGTCCTGCGGAGCCAGGATGTCACCCGCGATCTGTTCCTTGATGAACTGGTTATAGGGCTTGTCGGCGTTGAAACTTTGGATCACATAATCGCGGTAGCGCCAGGCGTGAGGCCGTTCGTAGTTGTGTTCCCCGCCATCGGTTTCCCCAAAACGAACCACGTCCAGCCAGTGCCGTCCCCAGCGTTCGCCATACTCGGGCGAAGCGAGCAGCTTCTCCACCGCGGCCTCGTAGCTCTGTGCCAAGTCTTCGGTGCGCGGCGGCAGTCCGGTCAAGTCAAAATAGAGGCGCCGGATCAGCGTGCGGTGATCGGCGCGAGCAGCGGGTGTCAGCCCTTTGGCTTCCAACTTCGCGTGCACAAAGGCATCGATGGCGTGCGGTGCTGTAGCGGGCACCGCCGGCTTCACCACGGCCTGGAACGCCCAGAACGGCCGCTTCTGCGCGACCGCCGCCAGGGTCATCAACACAGCCGCAATGGCGATTCTCTTCATGCCTTTTTCCTCGCGCGCGCCTTGGCAATGTAGGCCACGGCGTCGGGGGTCTTGCAATCCGTATTGCCGTGGTCTACTTCCACTTTACCGATGCGGGCCGCGATTTGGAGAACCTCCGGGTGATGCTTGTCGCTTGCGATGCCAATCGAGATCAACGCGCCGTTCATGGCGTGGCGGGTCCAGTTGGGGGCGGTGTGGATGTCGCGTTCAATCTCGGCCAGCGCTGCGGTCATCTGCTCGTCGGTCAGGGCGCCGCTGCGGGCCAGTATTCCGACTAGATCCCAACCCTGCTGACGGACCAGGTCCTCCTGGGAGGCGCGCCACTGCTCCATCAGCTCCAGCGCGAACGGGCACTTGGAAGTCACGTTGGCGGCTACCAGGTCAGCATGCCCGCGGTTGGTGACACTACCGGCCCAGGCCTCCACCGACTGGCGGCTGACGTTAGCCGGATCAGCGATCAAGACGGCCAGATTGCGAGCATCATAGTTGCCGGTGGCCCACAACTGCTCCGCCAACGGGGTGTCCTTCTTCAGGCGCTTGGCGATCTTGCCCAGGTGCGCGAAGCTGACGCCGAAAATGTTCCCGCCGCCGCCGTGGCGCGAGTAGGTCTTACGATTCTGCTCCGTCCCGAGCGATTCCAGCTCTGCCATCACGTCCGCCAGCGCCATGGGCGGAGTTTAGCACTAGGCGGGCAGTTCCACCTCGACTTCACGTATGTCCGTTGTGGCTGATTGTGGGGGCCGAATCGTCTCCCAATAAATACCGATGGCCTCCACCGCTCGCGCGGTCAGCTCCTGTTTGGTGCCGCCCGTGACGAGGATGGCGGGCAATTCGGGGACATAGGCGCTGTAGCCTCCGGTCGTTCCTTCAATGACGAGTGAATACTTGCGAGTCATCGTTTCGGGTCCTCAATACCAGTCTGCCTTAGAATGGCACGGAAGGTACCGGGACGCACATCGTCACCCAAACGACCTGACACAACGGTCGTGCGGCCCTGAGCATCTTGGAAGACCCTATGGTCGCCAGCCGTGCGGACATGCTTCCAGCCCGCCCTCTCCAGTACCCGGATCACCTCTCGAATCTTGAGCGGCACGTTGTGCTTTACCCCTCGCCCCGCACCTTCCGCGCCGTCTCCACGCCATACACGGGTAGCGTTGCCGGGTCCAGCAAGCCGATCTGCACCAGAACTGACGCTTGATCCCAATAGATGTGCTCGTGGGCCAGCTTGCCGTCGCGGAAGTGGACGATGACGACGAGCGGGATCTCTACCTTGCGGCCGGTGGGCGCGATGCCGGGCAGCATCCAGGGCATTTCTTGGGTGTGGGTGAAGGAGAAGATGATCTCGTCCACCAGCTGATTCTGGCCGATGGTGCGGGAGACCGGAGTGAGGGCCGTGTCGGGCGGCATGCAGGGGATGAAATCGGTGGAATAGAAGCGGCGGAGCGCCTCGCGGCCTTGGCCGCCGGTCATGACTGGGATGTGGTTGACGTAGGCGTCCTCCACCATGGTGTCGAGCGTTGATTCCGTATCGCGTGTGATGAACTCATCGCGCGTGTGTTCTTCCCAAAGCTGAGCGAGATCGGTGGACATGATGAGGTCATGCTACCCGATCCCGCCCGCCGGGCTTGCAGGTGTTGCTATTGCAGCTTCTTGAACTCTGCTTCGGCGGCCGCGGCGACAACGCCATCCTGCGCGCTGGTGGCTCCGCTGATGCCGACCGCACCGATGACGCGGTTGCCGTCCATGAACACCACGCCGCCTTCAACGGGGATGGCGCCGGGAAGCTTCAGGATCGCCTGCCGGCCCCCGGCCAGGGCATCTTCGAACACCTTGGTGTTGCGCTTGAACTTGATGGCGCTGGCGGCCTTCGCCACGGCCACGTCAATGGAGCCGATCTGCGTGTCGTCCATCTTTTCGAGATAAACCAGGTTCGCGCCATCGTCGAGTACGGCGATCACCATGGTCCATTTGTTCTTTGCCGCTTCGGCCTCGGCGGCGGCGGCGATCTTCTTGGCGGCGGCCAGTGTCATCGATTTCTTGGTGCCCAGATCAGCGGCGCTGACGTGGGTGGCGGCGAACAGCAAAGCCGCGCAAACGGAAAGTGCGGAAGCAATTTTCATGAAGGCAATAGTACACTGCCCCCAGGATGTACGCAGGCATCGATCTCGGCGGAACCAACATTGCGTGTGCCATTGGCGACGCGGAAGGCCATATCGTGGCGGAGCGGAGCGTGCCCACACTCTCGCATGAAGGCCCGCCAGCGGTGCTGGACCGGATCGCGCGGCTCATCCGTGAGATGGCCCCGCGCGTCGAGGCCGCGGGCATGGGGCTGCCCGGACGCGTGTACCGTGAAGCCGGCGTTTCGCAATTTCTGCCCAACATGCCAACGCAATGGCGCGACGTGCCGGTAGCCGATGTACTGCGGGCACAGCTGGAAGCCCCGGTCTACTTGCTGAATGATGCGCGTCTGGCGACGTTGGGTGAGTTGACCTTCGGTGGGCGTGAAGCTTGGCTAGCCAGGCACGGCACGGTCGTGTTCTTTACGCTGGGCACCGGCGTCGGTGGTGGCATCGTGGTCGAAGGCAAGTTGCGCTTGGGCCCGTGGGGCGCGGCGGGCGAAGTCGGCCACCAGACCATCATCCCCGACGGCTTGCTGTGCGGCTGCGGTAATCGCGGCTGTCTCGAAACCGTGGCCAGCGCTCCGGCGCTGAGCGGCGAAGGCGTGCGTCTGATGCGGTCCGGCTTGGCGCCGCAACTGCATTGTCTGGTGGAAGGCGACGCGTCGCGTGTATCGCCCAAGGAAATGGCCGCGGCGGCGCTTGCCGGGGATGCGGCGGTGATGGAGGCGATTGAGCGTGTGGCCGGATATCTGGGCATCGCCATCGCCAACATCGTCAGCCTGCTGCATCCGGACCTGGTGGTGTTGGGCGGCGGCATGGCGCAAATGGGCGAGGTGCTGCTGCACCCCATTCGCCAACACGTGGTGCGGCGGGTGGGCATGTTTCCCGCCGATGGTGTCAGAATCGAGCAGTCCGCTTTGGGTGACCGGGCGGGCGTAATGGGTGGCCTAGCGCTGGCGGCCCGCGGCGGGCAGGTGTAGGGCGCGGGATGAAGGAGTTCGCGATGCGTTATGGGCTGCTGGCAACCGTGAGTTGGATGGTGATGGCGCAAACGCTGCCGGACCCGAAGCTGGACGCGCAGACGGCGAAATTGCGTCAAGCGATTGGGGCCGCGCCGCGATCGAATCTCAAGCGGACGGAACTGGCCTTACAGCCGCCCAAGCCGGGCTGGGAGGTCGGCATGATCTCGTCCGTGGCCGTCTCTCCTGGCCCCAAGCCCACCATCTACCTGTTGCAGCGCGGACTGGTTGCGGACCCCGTGATCGCTGTCGATGAAACCGGGCACGTGCTGCGCAGTTGGGGCGCGGGTATGTTCCAGATCCCGCACAGCATCCGCCTCGACCCACAAGGCAATGTCTGGACCGTGGATGCGGCGAGCTCAAAAATCTACAAGTTCTCATCTGACGGCAAGCTGCTCCAAACCATCTCGGTGGGCGGGCAGCCGGTGAAGGCGGGCACGAAGTTTGTCGGTACGGCCGACATCGCCTTTGCGCCCAACGGCCATCTCTACATCGCAGACGGCTACGGCAACGCGCGCATTCTCGAGTACTCTGCTTCGGGCGAGCGGCTGCGCGAATGGGGAAAGCACGGCACCGGACCGGGCGAGTTCGACACCCCCCACGGCATCACGGTGGACCCGCAGGGCGTACTCTACGTGGCGGATCGCGAGAATGGCCGCATCCAGCGGTTCGACTTGAATGGCAAATATCTGGGCGAATGGACGGAGCTCGGCAAGACGTTCTCGATCACGTTCCACCAGGGCAATTTGTTCATTGGCACCCAACCCCGCAACGCCCCGAATACATCGCCGGGCTGGCTGATGTCGATTGACCACCGGACAGGCCGGATCATCTGGCAGTTGGAATCGACCGGGCAGCATTCAGTCGCCCTCAACGATCAAGGTGAGCTGATTAACGGCTCCGCCCCGAACCGGCTAATTTACTTTCGGAGAAAGTAAACGTTTCGTTCTACACTCGAAGGCAGGAGCCCACCTTATGCCTTTCGTGACTGTCGACAAAGAAAACTCCGGCAACGTAGACCTCTACTATGAGGATCACGGCTCGGGTAAACCGGTGGTTCTAATTCACGGTTTTCCGCTCAGCGGCGTGTCCTGGGAAAAGCAGGTGGCGGCCCTTCTGGGTGCGGGTTATCGCGTGATCACCTATGATCGCCGCGGCTTTGGCCGGTCCAGCCAACCCACGTCGGGCTACAATTACGACACTTTTGCCCGCGACTTACACAAACTGGTCACCCACCTTGATCTGAGCGACTTTGCCCTGGCCGGGTTCTCGATGGGGGGCGGCGAGGTGGCCCGTTACCTGGGCACGTACGGGTCGAAGAAGGTCAGCCAGGCCATCTTTATGGGCGCGGTGCCGCCCTTCCTGCTGAAGACCGACGATAATCCCGAGGGTGTCGACGGCAGCGTTTTTGAAGGAATTCAACAGGCCATCAGCGCGGACCGGTACGCCTTCTTCGGAGGCTTTTTCGATAACTTCTACAACACCGATCTGTTGCTCGGCAAGCAGATTAGCGCCCAAGCAATTCAAGCCAGCTGGAACATCGCCGCTGGAGCGTCCGCCACGGCCACGCTGGCTTGCGTCGCCACCTGGCTCGAAGACTTCCGCCAGGACTTGGCCAGCATCGACATCCCCACCCTCATCATCCACGGAGATGCGGACCGCATCGTGCCGTTGGCCGCCTCCGGGCTGCGTACCGCCAAGCTGATCAAGAACGCGGAACTGGTGGTGGTAAACGATGGCCCCCACTGCATCACCTGGACGCATGCGGACATCGTCAACCAGGAACTGCTGCGCTTTCTGGCCGCCGGCGCGGCCAGGCATTGACGCTGCGCAGCTTGGCCCAGGACGGCGCTATTAAAGAAAATGGCGCTATTCTTTAATAGCGTTCGTCGCTATTAAAGAGTTCTTTCATTCACTTGAGCACTGAACGAAATCAACGGCTTGGCCGGTACGTTCGCACGCGAAGCGGCGCTGAGGAGGTGCGTGCCTACCTACCCCCACCATTGCCGCCTTTTCCGCCTATCCAGCTGGACGGGTTGCAGGTGCTGCTGGAGCAGGCCAACCAAGCCTTGGGTCGCCTGGATGGTCTGGCTCAGGTATTGCCGAATGTAAACCTGTTCCTCTATGCGTATGTCCGCAAGGAAGCTGTCTTGTCGTCGCAGATCGAGGGGACACAATCGTCGTTCTCCGACTTGGTGATGTTCGAAACTAACCAGTCCCCAGGCGTTCCCTTAGGGGATGTGCAAGAAGTCTCCGACTACGTCGCTGCCCTTGAGTATGGGTTGCATCGGATGCGCAATGATCTGCCTTTGTCACTGCGGCTGATACGAGAGATTCACGGCGTGCTTCTGTCCGGTGGCCGAGGCAGCGAGAAAGAGCCCGGAGAGTTCCGCCGATCGCAAAACTGGATTGGTGGAACCCGGCCCGGCAATGCGCTGTACGTGCCGCCTCCCCCGGCCGAGGTCATGGATTGCATGGCGGCTCTGGAGAGATTTCTCCACGAAGAGCGCCCGGATCTGCCGGTCTTGATCAAGGCGGGGTTGGTTCATGTGCAGTTCGAATCAATCCATCCATTCCTAGATGGCAATGGGCGGCTGGGGCGGCTGCTGGTGACTTTCCTGCTTTGTGCCTCGGGAGCCCTCCAGGAGCCGATTCTCTACCTCAGCCTTTATCTGAAGCAGCACCGCACTGCGTACTATGAACTGCTCACCCGCGTTCGAACGGAAGGAGCGTGGGAACAGTGGCTAGAGTTCTTTTTGTTGGGCGTCAAGCAGACAGCCGACCAAGCAGTGGCTGCGGCCCGGCGGCTGCTTGACCTAATCGAGCGTGACCGGAAGGCCGTCGAAAAGGCAAACCTACCCCCATCAGTGCTTCGCGTATTCCACTGGCTGCAGGAACGGCCTATCGTCAATGCTTCGCTGGCAGCTGAGGAGTTGGGCCTATCGTTTCCAACGGCGAGTTCGGCCCTTGAGCACTTGCGGTCGCTCCAAATCGTCCAGGAGATAACGGGTCGCGAACGGAATCGGCTTTACTCCTATCAAGCCTACGTCGCAATTCTGAATGAGGGGACGGAACCCCTGCCTTAGCTGGCTATGAATGCCGGGCGCAGGTTTCGCGCAGTTTCTTGAACAGCGCGGGCGTGGCTTCCAGCGCCGGTTCCTTCTCTTCGTATTCCAGCGCCAGGTAGCCCCGGTAGTTGTTGGCGGTCAGCATTTTGGCGACGCGGTCCCAATCAGAAGGGGCCGAGCCCGCTTCGTCCTTCACCATCGCCTTCACTTGCACGTTGACGGCGTAGGGAGCGATCTGTTCGATCTGCTGATAGATGCGAGTTTTGAAGTTCGCCGTGTCCAGGTTGACACCCACCCACGGGCTATTGACCTTTTTGACGATCTTGACGATGTTGTCGGCCTTGTCGGTGACGCCGCCATGATTTTCGAGGCCCAGGATAATGCCATGCTTGCCGGCGTAGTCGCCTGCCGGGCCCAGCATTTCCGCCACCCAGTTGGCGGCATCGTCTTCTGTGGAACCGGTCGGGACCGCGCCGCCGAAAACTCGGATGTGACCCGCGCCTAGCTTCGCCGCGACGTCGATCCATTTGCGGAGCTCGGCTGCGGCAGCATCGCGCTCGGCGCCGGCCGGTTTGGTGAGCACGGTGCGGATCGAAATGGAATAGATCTCGATCCCGCTCTTGAAGGCGGCGCGCTTCAGCGGCAGCAGGAAGCTGTCTTCCGTGTTGGGGAACCAGTAGACCGTCAGGTCCACGCCATCCAGGTCCTGCTCGGCGGCAATGCGGATCAGGTCTTCGTACTTCAGGGTGCCCTTTTGCAACTCATTGCGGAAGGAGTAGGCACACAGCGCGGGGCGCAGACGGGGCTTGGGCTTGGCGGTAAGCGCGAGCGGCATGGCCGCGGCGGTGGCCAACAGGGAACGGCGTGAAAGCATCGGGAAAAACCTCTTGGGGAAAGCATATCGTGCCGGGGCGGTGGAGCGCCGGGCCCGTCTCGCGCACCGCCCCGGCCGCCTCGCTATAATCGCGGACGATGAAGCGTCGAACTGCTCTTGCTCTTCCGGCTATGGCCGCCTTGCCTGCCGCCGCCCAGGCTCCAGCCAAACTGGCGGTCCTGGAGTTGCGCTATTTCTACCTGCGCAACACCAAGGACAACATGTCCGGCCGCCTGAATGACTTCCTGAAGTCCGCCGACGCCCCCGCTTCGCAACGTGCCGGTGCCACCGCCTCGGCTTATTTTGCCGCTAACCTGGCCGCCAATGCGCCTTACGTGCTGGCTGTGCGGAGCTGGCCGTCGCTGGCCGCCTATGAGCAGGGCTTGGCCAAGCTGGAGGCGGATCCGGCGTATGTGGTGGCCTGGGCCAGCGCCACGGTGGACAAGGGTTTGTTGTTCACCCGCATGGAGACGCAACTGTTGCGGGCCTTCAAGGGTGTGCCGGATCTGGTGGTGCAGGCGGCGGCGAAAGCGCGCGTGTTTGAGCTGCGTACCTACCAGTCGAATGACCCGCAAACGCTGATCCGCAAGATCGGCATGTTCAACGACGGCGAGATCGCCATCTTCCGCAAAACCGGCCTGGAGCCGGTGTTCTTTGGCGAAATGATCGCCGGGCCCAACCAGCCGTGCCTGGTCTACATGCTGGCCTATGAGAGCTTCGCGGCGCGGGAGGCGAGCTGGGACAAGTTTATTGCTCACCCGGAGTGGCTGAAGCTGCGCGCGCAACCGGGATTTGCGGATGGCGAGATTGTGTCAAACATCACCAGCTGCTTCCTGCGCCCCCTGCCGTTCTCGCCGGTCCGGTAGTGACTACCTGAAACCGGGTTGCCTTCGGCGCACGGCCGTTCCGCAGCCTAGCCTCATGCGTCAGCTTGGGGCTGTTGCGCGGTTCTAGGATAAGCCCCAAGCTCACGCATGGGGCTAGGCTGGGTACATAAAATAGCCCCACGCATGGGGCTAGGCCGGGCCATGCGGTTGAAGCCAGGCAACCTGATCAAAGGGTTTCCAGAAAGCGCTGTAGTTCCGGCGCCAGGGGAGATTCCACCGTCATCCGCTCACCCGTAGCAGGCGAGGTGAAGGTCAGCCGGTGGGCGTGTAGGAAGAAGCGTTCCCCTAACGCCGGTGCCGGCTTGGCCCCATAGAGCGTGTCGCCCGCCACCGGATGCCGGATGGAAGCAAGATGCACGCGGATCTGGTGCGTCCGGCCGGTCCCGATCTTCACTTCGAGAAACGAATGGTGAGCGAAGCGCTGCCGGACCTTCCACATGGTTAGTGCTGTACGTCCGGTGGCGACGCGCGCCGTCATGCGGGTGCGGTGGTGGGGGTCGCGGGCGATGGGTTTGGAGATGGTGCCGGAATCGGTCTCCATCCGGCCTTCAACCAGGGCGAGATAGATCTTTTCCACTTCGCGCTCGGCGAACTGGTGCGCCAAGGACTGGTGGGCGGGATCGGTCTTGGCAATGACGATGACGCCGCTGGTGTCTTTGTCCAGGCGGTGGACAATCCCGGGCCGTTCATCACCTCCGGCGGTGGAGAGCGTTTCGAAGCGGTGCCGCAGGGCATTGGTCAGTGTCCCGGTGGAGACGCCGGCGCCAGCGTGCACCACCATGCCGGCGGGCTTGTCGATCACCACCACCGCCGCGTCTTCATACAGCACTGTCAGCGGGATCTCTTCGGCGGTGGCGTGCAAAGGTGTCAATTGCACGGGCTGCACGGCAATCTGTTCGCCGCCCCGCAGTTCGTGCGAGGCCTTGCGCGCGACGCCATCCACCAGCACCCGCCCGGCTTTGATCCATTCCTGGATGCGGCTGCGGCTGTACTCAGGCAGTGCCGTGGAGACAAACTGGTCTAAACGTTGGCCTGCGACCGCCGTCAGAACAGCGGGAGCGGCGGGGTCGCTCATCGGGGGCCCGCGGAACCGGGATGCCGGCGGGAAGCTAGTAGGGCCATGCGGGTTTCGAGAACAGGCCGCCGTCCACCCAAATGGTCTGCCCGGTGACAAACGCTGATTCCTCACCCGCCAGCCAGGCCACGGCTTGCGCCACATCGGCGGGCAGGCCGACCCGCTTCAAGGGTGTCAGCGCGGCCCAGGTAGCGCCATAGTCGCCGGCTTCGTTCTTGGTCCGCTCAATCTCCACCGCTCCTGGTGCGACGCAGTTGACGCGGATGTTGTACTGGCCCAGTTCGACGGCAGCTACCTTGGTGAACTGCTCAATGCCGCCCTTGGAGGCCGTATAGTCGACCAGGTTCGGGAACGCCACCTTGTTGCAGCCGGACCCGATGTTGACGATCGCGCCGGGGCGGCCTTCGGCCACCAGCAACTGGGCCGCGGCTTGCGTGCACAAAAAGCAGCCCTTCAGATTGGTGTCGATGACGCGATCCCATTCCGGCTCCGTGAGTTCCAGCAGCGGCTTCCAGGTTTGCACGCCCGCGTTGTTCACCAGTACATCCACTGGTCCGGTCGTATCAAACATCCGGCGGACGTCGTCTGAGACGCCGACGTTGGCTTGCACCGCGGTGCCGCCGGTCTCGGCGGCCACGGCCTCTGCTCCCGGGCGGTCGGAATTGTAGTTGACGAAGACGCGATAGCCGCGGCGGGCAAATTCGAGAGCGATTCCCTTGCCAATACCTTTGCTGGCACCGGTGACGAGTGCGGTTTTCACTCTTTGATCTTACGGCTTTATGAGACGGTGGGCACGGGCCTGCGGCAGCCGTCAGGGCTGTGTGCGATGCTTCTTCTTCTTGCGTATCAGCCGGACCAGGTCCGGCAGAAACTCGCGGGATAGATTCCCCAGCGCCGTGTAGTAGAACTGGGAGGTGCCGTTGTTGAGGAACTCCCGGAACGGGCTTGCGCCTTGGGGGTAAAGTCCGTAAACCACGACCGCCGCACTGGTGTAGTTTGCCGCCACACGGCCTGGGGCGAAAGTCCATTGGCCTTTGTCATCGTAGGTCTGCACCACTTGCCGCAGCGCATTCCACACGCGTTTGCCGCCGCCGCTGCAGGGACAGGCAATATAGCGGACCTCCTGGTGCAACGCCATCGCCACAGTGGTCCGGGTGAAGTCGGCCGCCAGAGTACCCACCCAGTTGGCGCCGTAGCGCTGGGCCACTCCGATACCGGTGCGGGGCCACTCCTGCGGGCTGCGCTTGGCAAACGTCAATACAACGGGGATGATTGGATGCACCACCGTGACCGGGGAGGCGAAATCCTGCTTGACAAATAGCCCCCAGCGCTCCCGCTGGCTTAGGGGCTGCCAGCGGCCGGCTTTGGGCAGTTGGGCCCCAAACAAGGGCTGCATTTCCGTCTGCTCAACCTGGGACTTGACGGCCGGCTCAGTGGCGGGTGCTGTGGCCTCCGCGGGGACTGGCGGTGGATCCTGCGCTGCTGCCGGCAGGCACAGCGCGGCCAGCAGAAACAACATCCTACTTACGCTTGAAGACACGCTTTATCTCGGGCCCAAACTCGATCAGTGAATTGAAAAACATGGGAAACACAAGGGAGGTAAATCCCGCCCGGAGGACTTCATTGTGGTTGCGGGCACTGTCAGGATACCAGCCATAGACGCCAATCGCGGCACCGGCGGCTGCTCCGGCCCACTGAGGGATATTCAATCGCCACTTGCCTTCGTGGTTCTTGGTGACGAAGCTCTGCTTCAACGAATAAACAAAGCGTGGACCAAAGCCGCTACATTTGCAGCGCAGATAACGGACGTCATACTTCATTCCCGCCGCCAAGCTGGACTGGATCGTGTCCTGCAGAGTAAAGACCGCAAACCGGTTGCCCACGCGTTGCGCATATGCCTGGCCACCTTGACCCCATTCGGGGGGGCGGTTGCCGGCCTGGTCACCAGCGGCAGAGCCGGCAGCGCGGAAAAATGCACCCGGATTCAACCAAGTCTGGCGAAAGTAGAGCGTCAACCGCTGCTGATTGGTCAGAGGCTGCCATGGGACCTCCTTCGGTAAGACGGAGCCGAAAAGGTAGGTGACCTGAGTGCCCGCCACCGCATCTGCCGCCGCATTCGGAGTTGCCGGTCCCGCAGCGCTTGTGGCCTGCTGGTCCGGTGCCGGCGCGGTTGGGGGCGGGTTTTGGCACAACACGGCCATAATTAGCGCAAGGGAGATCATGCCCTTAGCTAGATGGCTGCCGGCGTTTCATGGTTGCTGAATTATGATGGAATTCATGAACCGGCGCCGTTTTCTCCAAGCCGCCGCGGCCCTGCCTGCCGCTGCCGCGCTTCCGATGTCTGCCCAATCCAGCAAATGGTTCCGCACGTCACTGGCCCAATGGTCGCTACACAAGGCGATTCAGAGCCGGATGATCACCAATCTCGACTTTCCGCGCATTGCCCGCGAGCATTTCGGGATTGAGGGTCTGGAGTTTGTGAATACTCTATGGCAGTCACCCACTGCCGGCTACATCGCACGCCTGAAAAAGAATATGCAAACCGCCGGTGTCTCGGGCGTGTTAATCATGTGTGACGACGAAGGCCTGATGGGCCACTCCGACCAGAAGATGCGCCTGCAGGCGGCCGCGAACCACTTCAAGTGGGTGGACTACGCGGCGGAACTGGGTTGCTCAGCGATCCGGACCAACATGTACCCGGACAAAGCACCGGTTACCCCGGCGGAGATCGCCGAATTCCAGAAGCGTTGTTCGGAGAGCTTCAACAAGCTCACCGAATACGCGCAGAGTGCCAAAATCAACGTGATCATTGAGAATCACGGTGGCGTCTCTTCCAATCCAGATGTCGTCCTGCCGCTGATCAAGATGGTGAACCGCCCCAACTTCGGCACTCTACCCGACTTCGGCAACTTCCCCAAGGAGATCGATCGCTATGCGGCGGTGGAGAAGCTGATGCCCTACGCCAAGGGCTGCAGCTTCAAGTGCCTGGATTTTGGGTCTGACGGGAAGGACCCCAACTGGGATTTGGACCGCCTGATGGCCATCGTCAAGAAGTCCGGCTACACCGGCTGGGTGGGTATCGAATACGAAGGGACGCGCTTGAACGAGTTTGAAGGCATCGCCGCTGCCAAGCGCTTCCTCGATCGCGTTGCCTAAACCATGTCCGGGCACCGGCACCAGTTCGCCATCCGCAACCGCTGGACCGGCAATCTAGGCACCGGCACGTCAAGCTACACCGCCTACTCGCGCGATCATGTGTTCGTCTCGGAAGGCCGTCCGGACCTGCCGGGCTCATCGGTGCCCGCCTTCCGGGGGGACCCGGCCCGCTACGATCCAGAAACGTTGCTGGTGGCTTCGCTGTCCGCCTGCCACATGCTGTGGTACCTGCATTTCTGTGCGGTCAATCACATTGTCGTGCTGGAGTACGAGGATCAGGCAGCCGGGGAGATGGTGACGGAGCCCGATGGGCGCGGCCGGTTTACCGTGGTGGAGTTGCGTCCGCGCGTGGTGATCTCCGCCACCTCAGACGAATCGATGGCCCGCTCACTGCACGGGCAGGCGCATGAGTACTGCTTTATCGCCAACTCAGTGAACTTTCCCGTCACCTGCCGGCCAGAGACGATCCGGTTGGCAGTCTGACAAGGAGCCGCATAGCTGAAGGTCAGTTTCGACTGGCCAACCCAAGCTTTCACCTGGGGCTGGACCAGCGAGTTGTTCGAACGAGAGTGATGATTCTGGTGGTTAACGCATGAAAGGTGCTTCTCTTGACCCGTACATTCCATCTGGCACAGATCAATATCGCGCGTATGAAGTATCCCTTGGACGACCCGCGGATGCGGAGCTTCGTCGATCAACTGGACCCGGTCAACGCGCTCGCGGAATCGAGCCCCGGCTTTGTCTGGCGGCTCCAGTCCGAAGAAGGCGATGCGACGGCGCTGCGACCGTTTGGTGAAGACATACTGGTCAACATGTCGGTCTGGGAGTCGGTCGAAGCTCTCGAAGCGTTCGCTTACCGTAGTGCGCACACGGAGGTGCTCCGCCAGCGCAAGGAATGGTTTGACGCTATGGAGAGCCGGGCAGTGGCTCTGTGGTGGGTACCTGCGGGAGCTCAGCCCACGGCTGCTGACGCGCGCCGGCGGCTGGATCTGCTGGACGGGTGGGGCGAGTCTCCGCTGGCCTTCACCTTCAAGAAGCGTTTTCCGCCTCCGCCCGCTACGCCAGTTGACTACGCCGGCCGCCGCTTTTCGAGTGCCGCCAACACCGCCAATGGCGATGTCACCGGAGCCACCACTTTCGACTATCGCCACGAGGGCGACACCCTGTGGGCCACCTATTCCGGCGGTAGCGTCCGCTACGGCACGCTGCTGGCCAAGGTGGACGGCACCAGTGCGATCGACATGCGCTACCAGCACTTGAATGAGGCGGGCGAGTTCCGCACCGGCGAATGCTGGTCCGCTCCGGAACTGCTGCCCGATGGCCGCGTCCGCCTGCACGAATACTGGCAGTGGACCAACGGTGACCGCTCGCGCGGGCAGAGTGTGATTGAAGAGATAGCGTGAGTGGGGGCTTGGTCGGCCGGCATCAGCTGAATACGTCCCGGCGATGGCCAACGGTGACCACCAGGACAACTAGCCGCTGGTCTTCAATTCGGCAGATCAGCCGGTAGTTGTTGATCCGGTATCGCCAAAGTCCCGCTAGATCAGCACGCAGCGGTTTTCCGAAACGTCGAGGGTCATCCGTGGTCGCAATGCGTTCCCGGAGATAGGCGATGATCTGCTCCTGCTCGGGGCGTCCGAGGCGTCTGAGATCGCGACGGGCACCGTCATCCCACTCAATCCGCCACGGTGTCGGCGCCACTTTCTATCTCTTCCATGGTCCAGCGGCGGCCGGGGTTCTCAAGACGGTCCAGCGCGACGAATGTATCTTCCAAGTCTTCCAGGTGACGGAGAATGGCCTCGCGCGCGTAGAAGGTTTTGGTGCGCCCTGTCCGCTTGGCCAGCGCTTCAAGCCGCAAATCGATCTCGGTGGGAAGTCTCAGCGCGATCATGGTGGTCATCGTCGGTCCCTCTATTTTCGCCGCATCTGTTTGCCGTAGTTCCAGCTGCTATACAAGTATAACGTTGCCGAAATTGCCGGATGAAGTCCCGCTCGCTGCGGACTTGCGACAATAGAAGTTTGCAGAGTCTCCTCGGTCTCGACGCCCCCGAAATCGCCACGGCCCTGGGTGTGCCCGCTTTCCGCGCGCGCCAGATCTACGATGCCGTCTATCGCCAGCATGAAGTGGACGTTACTCGGATCACGACGCTGCCCAAGCAGCTCCGCGAGTCGCTGCAACTGGGCTTGCCTTCGGTCGACCACCAATATCAATCCACTGACGGCACCGTCCGTTACCTGCTGAAACTCTCGGACAGCAAGACAGTGGAAACCGTCATGATGCCGGAAGAGGGGCGCGACACCATCTGCATCTCCTCCCAGGTGGGCTGCCCGGTGGATTGCAAATTCTGCCTCACCGCGCTGATGGGCCTGGAACGCAACCTGACCGCAGGTGAGATTGTGGGCCAGGTGCTCCACGTCGCTGCCGCGCATGGCCTCGACCCACGGGACCGGGTCATGAACGTCGTCATGATGGGGCAAGGCGAGCCGTTGCTGAATCTGGCAAACGTGCTGAAGGCCACGCGCCTGCTGGTCGATCCTGCGGGCATCGGTATGTCGGAGCGGCGCATCACGGTCTCAACGTCCGGCATCATCCCGCGCATTGAAGAACTGGGCGCAGCCGAGATCCGGCCCAAGCTGGCCATCTCGTTGAATGCCTCAAATGAAGAGCAGCGCCAGCAATTGATGCCGATTACGCGCAAGTGGCACTTGAAGGACCTGATCGCCACCTGCCGCGATTATCCACTGCGGGCTTGGGAGAAGCTGACCTTCGAGTACGTGCTGCTCAACGGCGTCAACGATACCGACGTTGACGCCCGGCGCGTCGTGAAGCTGCTGGCGAACTTGAACGCCAAAGTGAACCTGATCGCCCTCAACCCCGGCCCCGGCATCCCCTTCATGACCCCCGCGCCGGAACGCGTCGCCAGCTTCCAGGAGATCGTACGGCAAGCGATGCCATGCTTCCTGCGCAAGCCCCGCGGCCTAGATATCTATGCCGCCTGTGGGCAGTTGAAGCGGATGACGTCGGATGAGCTGGTGCAGGTCCGCTAAACGGCCTTTACAGGACGCTCGTCTCGGTCCAGCCGCCAAACACGTCGCCGATGGCCGCGCAGATTTCGCCGGTCGTGGCATAGGCGCGGACGGCTGCGAGAATGTGCGGCATCGTGTTCTCCGTGCCCCGGCAAGCTTCCCGCAATCGTTCGAGCGTGCGCTCCACCGCCAGGCCGTCACGCCGGTGCCGCAGACTGGCCAGCTTCGCACACTGGCGCTCGGTCGCCTCGCTGCTGATCTGGAGCAACTCCGGCGGATGCTCGTTCTCCACCATGAAGGCATTCACGCCGGCAATCAGCAAGCGCTTGGACTCGATCAGCCGCTGGTAGTCGTAGCTGGCTTGGGCGATCTCAGCTTGCGGATAGCCTTGCTCGATCGCCGGCAGCATGCCGCCCAGTTCATCGATCTTGGCGATGTAGGCCTGGGCGCGGCGCTCAATCTCATCGGTGAGCTGCTCGACGAAGTGGCTGCCGCCGAACGGGTCAGGATATTCGGTGATGCCCGATTCATGCGCGATCACCTGCTGCGTGCGCAGGGCCAGCGTGGCCGCTTGCTCACTGGGCAGGGCGTAGGCCTCATCCAGCGAGTTCGTGTGCAGCGACTGCGTGCCGCCGATCACCGCTGCCATGGCCTGCACGGCCGTGCGGACCAGATTGTTCTCCGGCTGCTGCCAGGTGAGCGTACAGCCCGCCGTCTGCGCATGGCAGCGGAGCTTCCAGCTGCGTTCATCGCGCGCCCCAAAGCGGTCCCGCATAATGTGCGCCCACATGCGCCGGGCGGCGCGGAACTTGGCGATCTCTTCAAAGAAGTCGTTGTGCGCGTTCCAAAAGAAGCTCAGGCGCGGTGCGAAGCTGTCCACCGGAACGCCCCGCTTCAGCATCTCCTCGACATACTCAATGCCATCCCGCAGCGTGAACGCCAGCTCCTGCACGGCATTCGAGCCCGCTTCCCGGATGTGATAGCCCGAAATCGACACCGGGTTGTACCGCGGCGCATGGCGCGCAGTGTACTCGATCACATCCACCGCCAAACGAAGCGAAGGCGCGGGCGGATAGATGTACTCCTTCTGCGCGATGTACTCCTTGAGGATGTCGTTCTGCAGTGTCCCGGAGAGCGCAGCGACGTCCGCCCCTTGCCGCTCCGCCGCCACCGCATACATGGCCCAGATCACCGGAGCCGGGGAGTTGATGGTCATCGACACCGAGACTTCAGCCAGCGGAATGCCGGCGAACAGCGTCTCCATGTCTTCCAGCGACGACACAGCCACGCCACACTTGCCCACCTCGCCCAACGAGTGCGGATGATCGCTATCGAGGCCCATCAGTGTCGGCAAATCAAAGGCCACCGAAAGCCCGGTCTGCCCTTGGCTCAACAGGTAGCGATAGCGAGCGTTGGTCTCCTCTGGCGTCGCAAACCCGGAGAACTGCCGCATGGTCCACAAGCGGCCGCGGTACATGGTTTCGTGAATGCCGCGCGTGTAGGGAAACTGCCCCGGGGCACCGGGCGGGTGCGGATGCTCGGTGTAGGCCGCCTCGACGGGAATGCCCGAAAGAGTCTCGTAGGTACGGGCTGCGGCCAGCTTGCTCACGCTCTTGAGTGTAGCGTCTCAAGTGTAATGTGAGGAGATGCCCCAACTGATCGAGTACGCCCAAGCCTCACCCGCCGTGAAGGCAGTGTTTGACGACATCATGCAGACCCGTCAAACCGACTACATCAACAATTTTTGGAAGGCCCTCGCCAACGACCCGGCGACGCTCAAACGCACCTGGGAATCGATCAAGCAGATCATGGCCCCCGGCGCGCTGGACCCGCTGACCAAGGAGCTGATCTACGTCGCCGTCTCCACCACCAACCAGTGCAACTACTGCATCGCCTCCCACTCCGCCGCCGCCCGCAAAGCCGGGATGACGCCCGAGATGTTCG
>JBIKMK010000292.1:0-5596 GCA_044359315.1 Bryobacteraceae bacterium
TGAAGTCAATTCCAACAGCATCTTTTGGGCCGGGCGGTAACCCGGTGCGGCTTCCAGAGCCGCGAACAATGCATCCTTGGCATTGTCAATCTGATGGGCGGCGCGGTAGGCCCGCGCCAACGCAAACTGGGCGGAAGCTAAGTCTACTGGCTTTGAGGCTACCGCTGCTCGAAACTCACGCACGGCGCCCAGGTTGTCCTGCTCATCCAGCAGCAGGTTCCCCAACCGGCGGTGTAATTCTTCGTCCTGCGCGGGCGCGATGTAGAGCAGCCGCTTCAGCGTCGCCGCCGCGGCCCGCTTATCGCCGGACTCTTCTTCCATCCGCGCCAGATCCTTCAGCAGCTTCGGATCGCGTCCGGCAGCCTTTGAATAGCGCTTCAGTTCGGCCATCGCCGCCGCTTGATCCTTCTTCGCCAAATGCATCTCGTAGAGCATCTCGTAGGGGTTGGCGGCTTCGACGTATTCCGGGTAGATGTCACGCAGCGCGGGCGCTTCGGCCTGCACGATGTCCCAATTCTTGGCCCGATAGGCGGTCACCACGGTCTTCAGTCGCTCCTGCCAATCCTTAAACCCCGTGACGATCTTCGAGTTCTGTTGCTCCAGCCAGGGCAGGAAGCGCTTGTCGAACTCTTCGGTGGAGATCCCCAAGCGCGCCTGGAACACTTCCGGCGTTTTCTTGGACTGCCCGTAGTCCCGCAGAATTTCGATCAGCTTCGGGTAGCCCCAGTTCTGCGCGATGTACTGGCAGATGCGGCCGGCCTGGAAATAGCTAACAGTCACTTGCGCCGGATAGCTGGGACGGATGAAGCCGCGGTCGAGTTCAGCGACCGGCAGCAGCTTCTTGTCGCGGATGGCGATGATCGTGGGCGGGTCCAACCGGTCACCCCAGTCGGGTGACGCTGCCGTCTCTTCATAGACCGCTAAGCCTTCCGTGAACCAGCGTGGTACGCGGTAGTTGGTGATGGAGAGCGCATAGACGTGGCTCATTTCATGCCACAGCGTGGACGCCCAATGGAACGAGCCCGGCTTGCGGCCGCTAGGCGAATCCATGGCCACGATCGGCCCGAAGCTGACGCCCAATGCCCCCAGGCCCGGCATACCCATCGTGCGAACGGCGAAATCTTCGTGATCCGGGTAGACTTCCACTTGCACCGGAACTCCGACGGGCCCGCCATACTTGCGGTCGTAGGCGGCCATGATGCGTTCCATTTCACTGGTGAAGTACGGTTCCAGAACGCTGGCTTCTTTCTTGTGCAGACGCACGATCGCCCGGCTGCTGCGGAAGGTCTGGAAGTTCTTGTAACTGTCCATCAGCCGGAGAGTATTCACCACGGGAAAGGACTTGTAGCCAGCCTCATAGGTGGCCGAGAGTTCCTTGTAGGCCTCTTCTTCCTTGCCGAGGCGCATCAGGTTGATGCCCAGACGGGCCCGGGCTTCCGACAAGCCAGGCCGCGTGGCGATGGCTTTGCGGAATAGCTCGATACCTTCGTTGTACCGGCGGTTGAGGATCAGCAGTTCACCGCCAATGTTGTAGGCTTCCCCGTAGGCCGGGTTGACCTTCAGCGCCCGCTCAAACCAGGTGGTGTTGGGCTTCTCCTGCAGCAGGTCGATCGCGCCCAGCACGGCCATTGCATCCACTGCTTGCGGCGATATCGCCAGTGCCTTCTCCGCATGCTCCGTGGCCAGCTTGAAGTTCGACTCTTCCGCCGACAACCGCGCCAACAACTCATGCGCGGTGGCCAACTGGGGATTGATCTCCAGCGCCTGCTTCACCATCTCCACGGCCTTGCGGTCGTAGTTCTCACCGGCAACGCGCGCCATCTCAAGGAGAGCGTCAGTGTTCTTTTCGTCCAGTTCCAGCGCCTCGCCTAACAGCTCGCCAGCATCCTTGGGCTGATACCGCTGCCGGAAAAGTGTCCCCAGCCGGATGCGCGGCGTGATGTCGGTGGGCCGGGCCTTGACGGCAGCCTGGAACTGGTAGACGGCATCCTGGTACCGCTCCAGCCCCCACAGCGCTTCGGCGCGCGCCATCGGGTCAGCGGCGTCTTGCAACTTGGTAAAGCAAGTGACCGCCTCCGGCGTACGGCCATACAGCTTGTGTTGCCAACACGCCGAAGCGGGGTTGGCGGAGACGGTGACCGCCACCTTCTCCTTGGGCTTCTTTAACTCCACCGTCTGCGCGCACGCCCATTGAGTGGCCAACCACAGGCCCACCAGGGCGGGACGCAACTGCCGGAGTGGAGCCACTACTTGTCGATTGCCCCCTGGACACGCGCCAACTCGAGCAACAGGGCTTGCATCGTGCGGCGATACTCTTCGGCGGGCATGGCGGCCTTCTGGTACTTCAGCTTATCGATCGAGATCTCCAGCTCTTCCTTCTTCTTGAGCAAGACCTGCTTTTCCGGGCTCAGCGAGGCCTTCTGCGCCGCGCCTAAGCGCACCAGCGGGAATCGCGCCGCCAGTTGCCCTTTGCCATTCTCCGGGCTCGGCGCCCGCGCGCCATCGCCGGACCCGGCATCTTCGAGCAATGCGTGCTCCGTCGCCAGTCTCTTCTGCGTCTCGTAGTAGGCCACCGTCTTCTGGTCGGCATAGCGGTAGGCTTCGAGTGCGGTGACAGTGTCGTTCTTGTCCGCATCGGCACCCGGGTCGCGCATCGCCTCCACCCAATAGCGGGCAAAGACCGGGGCGTTCTTCTCCATGCCGGACTTCGTTGCTGTGATCACCGTCCGGTTGGGCCGCTGCAGCAGCATCAGCGAAGCACCGGAGGCACTGGTGGTATTGACGATCAACTGCTTGCCGGCGGTAATGCGATCGAGCAACGGCGCCAACTCGGCGGCGGTGATGTCCGGACCGGGCAGGTTCAACTTGTAGTCGGTGTTATCGAACGTGCCGTGACCAATCAGAATGAGCGCAAACGCATCATCCGGCTTGGCCTCCCGGCCCACTTGCTGCAGCGCATTGATCACAGCCGCACGATTGGCTCCAGCACCACTTAATGTCATCACTTTGGTGCCGGAATCAGACTTCAGTAGCTTCTCGATCTCGGCCGCGTGAGCGGCAAAGCGCTGCTCGTAGTCAGGCTCGCCGCCGAGGCCCGCCACAGTGACCACATGTGAGACCGCCAGCGAGAGCGATGCCAATAGTGCCGTCATACCGCACCCCAATTCCGGCGGAGGAACCATTCCGCCCCGCGCAGCGACAAGATCAGCAGAAACACGATGGGCATGTTCCACAGATCGCGCGTTTCCCGCACCGTGATGCCCGCCTCAGAGAACGTAATCTCCTCGATCAGCTTGTTGATCTCAGCCGGCTTGTAATAATGTCCACCGGTTTCCGAAGAGAGCTTTTCCAGCAACTCGCGGTTCTGCTCCAGGCCGAAGCTCTCCGCGACGCCATCCTCGCGCCGGAAGTTCACCAGGTCCTTGCCTAAATCCTCATCGCCTCGGCGGGCCGTGACTTCGGCCAGGTACGACCCTGGTTTATCGGCGGTCCACTGGGCGTTGTAGACGCCTTCGTTCAACGGATCCGGCTCCATGGGCACCGTGATCGTGACCCCATCGGGCCCGGTCATCCGAGCCTCCACCAGCGCATCGCTCACCGGCAGATACGTCTTGTCGCGCAACTCAGCGCGAAGCGGTGCCTGAGATTCGTCGCTCAGCACCGTCTTGGGGGTCGAAACACTCAACCGGGACGGTGTGTCCAGCACCAGCCATCGCAGCATCTGCTGCCAGAAGGTGGCGTGCTTGGTGTCTGCATGATCGTTCAACATCCGCCACCGCCAAGTGCCCGCCGTCGCCAGCACGGCCACGCGGCCCCGGCCAAAGTTCTGGGTCACCAGCAGTGGCAAGCGGCCTTTGCTGGTGGGCAAAGCTTCCGCCAGCACCACCGCGCCGGGCTTGGGAGTGCCCAGTTCCTGGAAGTTGGCTAGGTAAGGTAGCTTCTTCCAGATGTCAGCGTTCTTCTCCGGTGAATCATCGAGGCGCGTGATCAGGTTGTCGCGGCCGGCGGGTGTTAGTTCAGTATTCGCCGGGTCCCGGTGGAAGGTGTTCTTGCGGTCCGGCAGCGCGACGGGCAGGATCTCGGTGAACTGCGACGCATTGTAGCCGCCATCGGCCAAGCCCGCGCGGCCGCCCAGGAACAAAACACCACCGCCGCGCCGGTCGACGAACATTTTGATCGCTTCCTGCTGGGTGGGCGTAAAGTAACTGGCTTCCACGCCGCCAATAATCAGGCCTTGAAAAGCGAGTAACTCTTCGGCCTTGGCCGGGAAGCCGTCTTCGAGCTCCGTCGGGTTGGCCACTCCCTGCCTGTAGACCTTGTTGGGCGTCGTGCGGAGCAGGCTCACTAACTCAACCGACTTATCTTCTTCAAACGCCCGCCGGATAAACTTATAGTCCCAGCGCGGCTCGCCTTCAAAATAGAGCACCCGGGGCTTGTTGGTCTCCACCGTCACCAAGCGGCGCAGGGAGTTATTCTTGGCATTTTCTTCGCCTTCGAGCCCCTCCACCGAGACTTCAATGGTCCGGGGACCCGGGTTACCGGCGGCAAACAGAAGCGTCTCCGTCTGCGCGCGTCCGTCCGCCTTCAACAGCACCTCACGATTCGCAATCGTCTTGCCATCGCTGCGAGCCACCAAACGGGCCTTCCGGTTGGCATAACCCGTCTGGCGGAAGCTGACCTGGGCGGCAAGGCGGGCCCCATTCAATGTCCGGGCCGGCAGTTCCACCTGCGTCAGTTCCAGATCCTTCTCAAACTTCTCCCGCCCATAGCCGATGGTGTGGACGGGAATCCGCAGACGCCGTACTTCGGCCAGCGAGGCGGCATCGATACCGCCTGAATTGTCCGCGCCATCCGATAGCAGCACGACCGCACCGACAGGGAGCGTCGCCGCTTCGCCGGCGGCCTGCTTCAAGCTATCGCCCAATCGGGTGGCCACCTGCTGCCCTTTTAGATCAGCTGTATTGGCCACACGCTCAATGCCGCCGCCAGCCCGATAGAGACGCACCTGGAACCGGTCGCTCAACTTCTGCAGCAACCCGGAATCGAGCGTCTGGCGGGCCTGGTCCAACCGGGTGGAGGAGCCTTCGACGGTGGTCATGCTGCGGGAGTCGTCCACCATCACCGCCACCACGTTCTGCTGCGGCTTCAAGCTGGAAACACGCAGCGCGGGTTGCCACAACAAAGTAAGCAGCAGTGCCGCCAGCAGGCTTTGGAGCGTCCAGATGGTCGCCCGCCGCACCGGCGGCATGGAGGTACGCCGCATGATGAGCAGCCCCAAACCCACCGTAGCCGCACCGATGGCGATCCCAAGCGCCCACAGGGGAGCGGCGCCCAAAAAGACGATGTCGCCTTTGGAGAAGATGCGGGCCGGATATGAGAAAAGTAGTTCGAACATTTAGGGGCGGCCCAAAGTGAAGAAGCTAATGAGTCATCGAATAAATAATGTAATTGATCCCGATCCGATAACCGAGCGACGTATATTTTTCAGGGTAGCGTGGCAAATCGGCATGTTCCCAGGAATCGCCCAGGTCCATGTTGTGGCAGATGCCCACCATCACGCGGCCCTTGTCATCCACGACGCCCGCCCATTTCGGTA
>JBIKMK010000293.1:0-5592 GCA_044359315.1 Bryobacteraceae bacterium
TCGCGACCTGCTGATTACGAATCCATCCTTGTCAAGTCTCATGTGTAATTTATTTTCACCTTTTGTGCGTGAAATCAGGCACTTCTGCGGCCTCGCCGAACGCTAAGCAACGATTAGCTACGCATGAGACGGGAAGATTTGCTGACAAAGCTGCTGACAAGAATTCGGCGCCCCGGCCCGATCTAGAACCACCCGCTGATTGTGAGCGATTCTCGACCGCCTAAAGCGTCCAACTGCCTCCGAAAGACAGAAGCCGAGGATCGACGAAGCGAGTACCAAGCAAGATATTGCAACTTTTGCAATACTGATAGAGATGAACGCCGAGAGGCTTAAGATGGCGCGGCTAGTAGGTGGGTGGACGCAGGCAGAGGGCGCGTCAAGACTCGGCGTGTCTCAACCCTACTACTCCCAGTTGGAGAGCGGATATCGCCCCCTTCCTGAAGCGCTAGCCTTCGTCGCGGTTAGTGAATTTCAGCTTTCGCCCGTAGCGCTTCCCTTGCCCGAGCTTGATCCGCACCTCGCTCCCCTGGACCCACGCGAACTTGCAGCTCAACTGGCATCGTTAGCCTATCCTGGTCTCGCGCACCTGAAGAAGGCCTTGAGGCCCATGAACCCGGCGTTCCTCGTGGCTGCCGCATTGGCGCACGCTAATCTCGACCCGCGCCTCGTCGAAGCGCTGCCGTGGGTCTTGGCCGTGTTTCACGATCTGGACTGGGACTGGCTTCGCGCCCAATGCCGACTGCGGAATCTGCAAAATCGCCTGGGATATCTGGTTTCACTGGCGATGAAGCTCCCGAAGCCAGAGGCGGATGCTGCGCTCGCCAATGCATTGTCTGAATTGGAGGTGTCGCGGCTCGCGGTGGAGGGCACGTTGTGCCGCGAATCTATGTCTGCCGCGGAACGAACCTCGGCGCGCAAACATCGGCCATCCGAGGCGGCACATTGGAATCTTCTGACGACCCTCACGGCGGACCAACTAACCCATGCTGCCTAACCACTTTGCCCCGTCAGGCGCGCCGGTTGAACCGTGGCTCTCGTTTCTGAAAGATCTCGACGACCGGCTCTCCGAAGAGACTACTCTGCACTGTTTGCGCGGTTTTGCTGTTGTTCAGGCATACGGACTGGAACGCTCAACTGCAGACATTGATGTGGTCGCCGTGCTCCCTTATGGAACGGCGAGTCAACTGATGGGGCACGCCGGAAAGGAATCGCTACTTCGCACCAAGCACGGCATCTATATCGACGTAGTCACCGTCGCCTCCGTGCCCGAAAGCTACGAATCCCGACTCAGCCCACTTTATCCCGACTGCTGGCGGCACCTTCGCCTTTTCGTCCTGGAGCCGCACGATTTGGCGTTGACGAAGCTCGAGCGCAACTTTGAACGCGATCGCGGCGACGTCGAGTATTTGGCCCGATCCGGCTACCTAAAGGCATCGATTCTCCAGGAGCGCTACGACAACGAGATGCGGCCGTACGTGATCGGCAGAGTTTCGTGGCACGATCAAACACTCCAAATGTGGATTGAAGCATTCCTGTCACCGGACGCCCCAAAGCCACCAAGCTAGATTCGAAATCTGCTTGCTCAGCCGATTCCACATCAGATTGGATGTGTGGGGCCAGCATGAGGGTCAGGTATTCCCTCAAGGCAATGTGATCGGTGATGCCCAATTCTGAGCAAACATTCTCGTTAAACCGGTAGTAGCCCAGACTGGGACGGAAGCGGTAGCCTTATTCAACGACCGGCTCAGTGTATCGGGAGGCACTATCACCAAGCCGCGAATGGATGCGGTAGAGGTGCACGTCCACCGTGCGGCTCTTGGGCCCTAAATCCCTATCCGACAGGCGTTCGATGACCGTCGACCGATCGAATACTTGGCCCGCATTGGCTACCGCGGCCAACAGCCACAGATCCCTACATATTCACTCTTGCGTAGGCCCAGCCTCTCCGGGAGTCGGCTGCAAGGTCCAGTTCGTGAAATGCGGGTCGCCACGATGACTCAGTTCTTGGAATAGGGTTCGCCAGCCAACGCGTTGTTAGGATTCTGGGCCGAAGCTCGCTAACTGCTTTACTCGTTCCAAATCTCGGAACGAGAGGTCGGTTGGATGGTACTCGGCGGTCACATATCCGCGATAGCGATCGCCAAGATCGTAGATGGCACGGAATACGTTTCGGAAGTGGATCTCGCCGGTATCTGGCTCGTGCCGGCCAGGAACATCCGCGAAGTGGATCTGTCCAATGTGGCCGATGTTGCGGCGGAGTCGCTCGATGACGTTCCCCTCGGCAATCTGTACGTGGTAGATGTCGAACAAAATCAGCACGCGTGGACTCTCCACACGGCGGATCAATTCGAATGCGTCATCGCTGCGATCCAGAAAGTAGCCTGGGTGATCGACGGTTGTGTTCAGAAACTCGACGATGACGGTTTTCCCTTCCGACTCAAGGAAGGGCACGGCGGCCTTCAGCGTCTCCACCGCGCAGTCCATCTGCTCTGATCGAGGGACCCCCGGCCGCTCGTTGCCACTCAGCACTTCCAGCCGAGAACATTCAACTTGGTTTGCGGCCGCGGCGCATAGTTCCAGCTCCCGCAGAAAGCCGCCCCGCTCGGCCGGATCCACTAAACTGCAGCCGAGAGCGTTCACATCGGGCTTCTTGTTGACCACGAGTACACCCGCGCCGAGATCGTATCGCTTGAGGCCTTCCTGGTAGTGGCGGAAGAGCTCTGGATTCCTCCAGTCGAAATTGTCGACGGTGTCGAATCCGATTGCCGCGATCCGCTCTAGGGCCTCAAACAGAGGCACGCCCTCGAAGTTGCGGGCTGCTACGGACAGCCTCAGCCGATGTTCCTGTCTGGCCCGCTCGTCGCGCGGGCGATTCACGTGTTGTGTCAATTGCATTTCTAGGAGTGCCCCTGGGCAGTACGTTGAGACTCGATGGCGCCGAGGCCAAGCCCGGTGAGCTGGCCGGTGGCCATGTAGCCGTCGCGAATGGAGAAGATTCCAGGGAATCGCGCATCCCATCCCTGGTTCGCCGCCGGCACGAATTGGCGCGCGTTGGCCTCGATGCCAGCCACGCCGCGAACGTGGGCGGCCAAGCCTGCTGAGTGGATCAGCGAAGCGCCCGGACAGGTCAGATCCTGCACGCACAAGAACATCCCGAACTTCATGGCCGCCAACGCCATTAGGAGCGCATTTCCTTGCCCTTTGCATGCTTTCAGCGCCACTCCGGTATAGCCCAGGTCGCGGGCGGCCAGCAGACTGTCGTAGTCCACCAGCGACTCGTCGATCACGACAGGCTTGATGCGGGAGGCTTTGTGCATTTGATTCTCCGGCTTGGATCGAAGGTCGCGCGAAGTCGGTTGTTCGATGTACTGGATGCGTTCAAGCAAATCGAATTTGCGCTCTTGAATCCGCGCCAGAAACTCCAGCAGGTACTCGACATTCGGGCACCGCTCATTGAAGTCCAGCGAGTAGTTCCACTCGCCCGGACGAACCCTTCGAGCCTCCGCGTCTATCGCGACGACCCTCTCCACGTCCCAGGGTAGATCATCGCCGTTGAGCTTGATCTTGATATGCGTCAACCCGTCAGCGCGAATCCAGTCGCCCAGCGTTTCGGGCAATCCGTCTCCAAGCCGCAGTGAAACGTCGGCGTCGGTAATCAGGTCGAGCGCGCCGACGAGATGATAGAGCGGCATCGACGGCCGGGGAGCGGGCAGAAGACACTCATCCAGGTACTGTCCTGCGAAGCGGACATCCAGGTAAGCACTGACATCGCGCTTCATGTATTGGCTGGAATAGCCAAGGTAGCAATTGATGCGGTTCGCCTTGGCGAAGCCGTCATGCACGGCGGCGTCAAAGGCGCTGGCGACGACAAGAGCGGCGAGTTTCGGAATGGGCTCTGCCAGCTGGCGCTCGCGCGACATTCGGCCTGCCGCCTCAACGTACAGGGGTTCCAAGTCGTGGTTGATATCCACGGGGTGGCCGCACTCTGGATAACGAGCCAGCAGTTCGGCAACGCTGCCCGCCAGTTCTTTCATGGCGCAGAGAGTCTGGTCGTAGGTCATGATGCGCGAGGGGAAGGCCCAGATGTTTCCCAGCGGCATGGAACCGAAGCCGGCGCACTCCTCCCCTGACCGGGTTCGGACCGTTACGGTGACATGCAAGAGGGTGACCCGGTCCACCGCGATCCCACCGAATTTCATCGGTGCACGGTAACGGAAGTTCTCGAAATTGTAATCGACGGCCAGAATCGACACGTCGGACTGCATTGGCACAATGCCTCCCAAGTTGCGAACGATGATGATTTTGCGAGATCAGATCCGCCAAGGAACTCGCATGGATCGCGCCCGCATGCGATTCGCTTCGTCGTCGCCGAGGAAGGACTCGCTCTTGGGGTTCCATCGCAAGGGACGTTCCAGCCGCAAACAGAGATTGGCGACATGGGCGATGTTATGCGCCGCCTGGGCTACCTCGGGACCGGTGATGGGTTCGCGGCGGGAGCGCACACAATCCAAGAAGTTACGGATATGCGGCTTCATGATCTTCCATTGCGCTTTCTGGCGATCAAAGCCACGCGTTACCTCGGGGGAGGACATCTCAATGCTGCCGTCGATATCGGAAAGCTTGATCCAGCCCCGGTTCCCGTCGAATCTCATCGCCTTGGGCTGCATGTCCATCATCAAAGTAAAGCGATCGGGATAACGCGCCCGGACACTCAGAAAATAGGGCGTTGCGTTGTACTCCGCTTCCGGGTGATAGGCGGCATCGCCTGAGAAGTCAATTGGACCCTCGTCACCGCCTCGAATCCACTGCGCGATCTGGACGAAGTGCGGACCCATGTCTGCGATCACTCCGCCGCTCAGGTCCCAGTTCACGCGCCAACTGCCGCTGGCACCGATTTTCGAGTACGGCATCCACGGCGATTGTCCTAACCAGCGGTCGTAGTCGAACCGTTCGATGTTCGGCGCGGGTTCAGCTACCGGAAGGCCCACGCTGCCGCCGCCGAACTCTCCGAACGACAACGTGACAGCGCTCAACCGGCCAATGCGCCCGGACTTGATGACGTCGTAAATGAACTGATAGCCAGGGTCCGACCGGCGCTGCATCCCGCATTGCCAAATGGTGCCGTACCGCTTCATCGTCTCCACCAACTCGCGGCCTTCCGCGATGGTGAGAGTGAAGGGCTTTTCGCAATAGATGTCCTTGCCTGCTCTGGCGGCGAGGCAACTCAGTACAGCGTGCCATCGATCGCCGGTGGCGATCAAAACGGCATCGATGTCCTGGCGGTCCAACACCTGCTCATGTTGACGATAGGTGACACAGGCGGTGTTCGAGTAATGCTGATCCACCATCTGCTTGGCTTCGTTTCGTCTCTCCTCGGCGGCGTCACAGACGGCGACCACTTGCAGGTCGGTCTCTTTGAGGAAGTGGCTGAGCACATAGCGGCCCCGCGGACCCAGGCCGATGACGCCAAGTCGAATTCGGTCCGACGGCGGACCGGATTGTGCCATGGCCATCGTGGCAGGAGCCATCAGAATTTGCCGGCGGCTGAGTTGGGAATCGATGGGCATGGTCATCCTTTGAGCGCCAGGCTGG
>JBIKMK010000294.1:0-5590 GCA_044359315.1 Bryobacteraceae bacterium
TCCCGGGCCAGGCAAGTTTGCAACGTTCGGCCCACCCCGCTACACTAACCGGGGATGATGCGTCCATTAGTTCTCTTTATCGCTGCTGCTTGTGCCATTTCGGCGCAGCCTGTAGCCCCGTTGTTTGACAGTATTGATCGCAATGACCTGGCGGCTCTGAAGCAAGTCGCGGTGGAAGCGGTGAATGCCACGGGAGCGTTAGGCCTGACGCCGCTGATGTATGCCGCCGCTTTCGGCAGCCTGGATGCGATCGACGTTCTGCTGGAGCGCGGTGCGGACATCAATGCCAAGGATTCGCGCGACGGCACCGCCTTGATGTACGGTGCGTGGGACCCGGCGCGGACCAAATTGCTGGTGGCCAAGGGCGCGGACGTGAACGCCACTTCCAAGCAAGGCCGAACGGCACTGCTGGTGGCAGCGGGGTCTCCTGGGGCCGTGGGATCGATCCAGTTGTTGATGCAGGCCGGTGCCAACCCGATGGCGCGCGACAACCGTGGCTTTAACCTCCTGATTCCGGCGGCGGCGGGCAATGCCGGTTTTGCCGGGATGTTGATCGACAAAGGGTTCGACGTCAAGGCCGCGGCGGATGGCACTGGATTCTCGCCGCTAATGTTGGCCGCAGGCGTGGGCAACCTGGATTCCGTGAAGCTGTTGCTGGCCAAAGGCGCGGACGTCAACGCCTCCAACACGTTCGGCGGCCGGGTGAAGTTTGGCGATATCGCCTTGAAGGGTTTGACCCCGCTGATGCTGGCCAGCGTGACGGGGTCGCCGGAGCTGGTGCAGACATTGATTGCCGCCGGGGCCAACGTGAATGCGCAGGATTCGCGCGGGATGACGCCGCTGATGTTTGCCCTCTCCACCGAGAACCAGAATGTAGCCGCGGCCAAGCTGCTGATTGCGGCGGGGGCGAAGCTGGACGTGAAGTCTTCAGCGGGAGAAACAGCTGCCGACTGGGCGCGCAAGTTCCAGCACCCGGATTCGCTGGGTCTGGTGCGGACGGTGCCGGTGAGTACCGCCAGCGCCATCGATTCCGGGAAAGCGGCTCCCCTGGCTTCGGCGCGCGCGGCCACGGAGCGGGCGGTGACGCTGATCACCGGGACCAGCCGCCAGTTCTTCCGGCAGGCCGGTTGCGCCGGTTGCCACCATACTCCCGCTACCTTGATGGCGTTCCGTGCAGCCCGGGCCGCCGGAATGGCCATCGACGAAGCGGCCCACAAGGAGTTCACCCAAGGCATTCTGACCGAAGCCCGCACGACGGCCCCGGGCATTTTGCAACGGCTGGAGCCCGGTGGCACTATCGACACGGTGATGTTCTGGCTGGTGGGCCTGGCGGCCGCTCAGCATCCGGCTGACATCACGACCCACGCGCTGGTCAGCTACTTGGCGACGGCGCAGATGCCGAATGGCTCCTGGGATTCCGGTACCTTCATTTCGCGAGCGCCTGTCGAGGAGTCCCTCTCCGGCCACACGGCGTTTGCAGTCCGAGCGCTGGCGGCCTACCCGATCCCGGGGCGCCGGGCAGAGTTCGCGGACCGGCTGGACCGGGCGCGGAAGTTCCTGCTGAGCGTGAAGCCAAAGACGGCCTATGAGCATGCCGAAAAGCTCCTGGGACTGACCTGGGCCGGCGCTTCCCGGGCGGAGTTGGCTACGGCCGCACAGCCGTTGATCGCCCAACAGCGGCGCGATGGCGGCTTCTCGCAGAATGCGAATCTGGCTAGCGATGCGTACGCCACCAGCATTGTGCTGTGGTCGCTCTACGAATCCGGCATGGCGAAGGTGGACGACGCGGTCTACCAGCGTGGTGCGAAGTACCTGGTCTCGACCCAGCGGGCCGATGGCTCCTGGTACGTGGCCAGCAGGGCGCCCAAGTTCCAGCCCTACTTCGAGAGTGGCTTCCCCTACGGCCACGACCAGTGGATTTCTTCAATGGCCACCGCTTATGCCGCCATTGCGCTGGCGCCGGTGGGTCCGGAGGTCAAGAAGGCCTTGGTTCAGCCTCCGCCGAGCCCCGCGACCCCAGCCTATGGCCGGTGAGCCTTAAGGGCGTTACGCCCAGGGATCATCGCGGGATACAGGCATCAGGGGATAAAGTGAGCTACCGTCAGTCTCTGCTAACATAAGCGGATGTTATTAGTGATGGCGATGCGTGGACCAGCTCACTGTTGTGGTGCCTCCGCCGTGCGCCATGCCCGAAGGATTCTTTTCCTCAGCCTGGGGGTGGCCTGCATCTGGGCTGAGACTCCCCTTACGCTGGAAAAGGTGCTGGCGCTGGCGGATGACAATCATCCCCGGCTTCGGGCCGGGTCCGCGCAAATTGACTCAGCCAAAGCGGGCGTCGTGGGTGCCCTAGCTTATCCGAACCCCGAGTTCGGGGCCCGGATTGGCGGCCAGGACTACCGTGTACCGGGAAACGTCCGCGGTCTGGTGAGTTCGTTGGTGTTTTCGCAACCTCTCGAACTAGGACCGCTGCGGCCGGCCCGTGAACAATTGGCCCGGCAGGGCCAGCAATCCAGTGAACTGGCGCTCGCCTCAGTCCGCCTCGCTGTCCTGGCTGAAGTCCGGCGCGCGTTTTTCCAGGCGCTCCGCAAGCGCAGTGAAATCAGCATCCTCAATGAGAATGTGCGCCTGGTGGAGGATTTCCGGAGGCGGTTGCAGGTGCGGGTAGACGTCGGTGAAGCCGGGCGGCTGGAACTCTACCGGGCGGACGCGGAATTGGCTGTCGCACGGACCGCCGCCAGCAGCGCCCGCCTGCAGTACGTCGCGGCCCTCGCCGCTCTGCGCGCGGCGGTCGGGGCACCGCTGGAGGCCGATCTGGTGCTGGAGGGTTCCTTGGATACCAGCGCCAACCTCCCGCCGGCCGATGAAGTGCGCGAGGTCATGCTGCAGCGGCATCCGATGCTGGCGTGGGCCCAAGCGGAAGTAAGGGTTTCGGAGGCGCGAGTGCGTTATGAAACGGCCCTGCGGCGGCCCCAGCCGTCCCTGATTGCGGAGATGGACCGCCCGCCTGATACGCCCACCTATCGCGTCGGCATGAGTATCCCACTATCGCTCTGGAACAAGAGAGAAGGGCCGATTGCGGCCGCGGTGGCTGATCTGCGTCGGTCGCAGGCGCTGGCCGAGAATGGCAAGCTGGAGTTGCTGGCCCGACTGGCGGGGGCCTATGAGCGCTATCAACTGGCGGGCGAACAACTCCGCGCTCTGGAACAAGGGTTGATCCGGGAAGCCGAGGCGGGATTGCAGGCGGCGGAAACCGCCTACCGCTTGGGCGAACGGGGAATTCTGGAAGTATTGGACGCCCAGCGCGTGCTACGCACAGTCCGGCTGGATCTGCTGAATACCCAGTTCGATCGACAGGCAGCGCTGGTGGAAGTGGATGAACTGCGCGCACTGGAACTGAGGAGGAAGTAACCATGAGAAGCTGTCCCTTCGTCGTTGGCCTCATCTGCGCGGTGGTTATGCAAAGCGGCTGCCAGAAGGCCGCGCCTGTGGCCAGTGTCGCGGCCTCGCCCCCACCTGCTGGAAATCCGCTGGAGATCCATCTAACGCCCGAAGATGCGAAGCGCTATCGCACGGGGACGTTGGAATGGGCGGAGATCGGCGGTTCCATTCAGGTGGCTGCCCTGGTGGATGTTGATCAGCGTTTGGTGACGCGCGTGGGTTCACCCGTGATGGGCCGAATCATGTCGCTGAGCGTGCAAGAAGGCGAACCTGTGCGCCGGGGCCAAACGCTGGCCACCATCAACAGCACCGGTTTATCCGGCGCGCAGTTGGATTTCCTCAAAGCGATCTCGCAGCGCCAGTTGGCGCAGCGGGCGGTGGAGAGGGCCCAGGTCCTGCTGAAGTCCGATGTGATCGGCTCCGCGGAATTACAGCGTCGCGAGGCTGAACTGGCTCAGGCCAGTGCGGAAGTGGCCGCCGCGCGGGATCAACTGGCACTGCTGGGGATGGCCGCCGATGCGATTGAGGAGTTGCAGCGCACGCGCGCGATGAACTCCGTTTCCCGCGTCGAGGCCAGCATGGACGGCATTGTCATGGAGCACCACGCCAAGATTGGGCAGGTGGTGCAACCGGCCGATACACTTTTCGAGATCGCCGACCTGTCGAGGCTCTGGCTGGTGGCCGAGGTGCCGGAGCAAAGCGCCGGCCGTTTGCGGGCCGGACAGGTGGTGGAAGCCGAGATCGCAGCGTTGCCGGGCCTGAAGATCAACGGCCGCTTGACCTTTGTCAGCAACGCAGTGAATCGCGAGACGCGCACCGTGATGGTCCGGATGGATCTGCCGAATCCGGACCGGCGCTATAAGCCCGCCATGCTGGCCAGCCTGGTCCTGAAAGAACACGTCGAGCGGCGCCGGGTGGTTCCGACGGCGGCCGTCGTCACCGTTGAGAACGTAGAGTACTTGTTCGTCGAAAAGCCCGATGGCCTGTTCGGGCTACGGCCGGTCAAGTTGGGTACGGAAGTCGGTGGACGCCGCCCGCTGCTGGAGGGAATTGCCGAACAGGAACGCGTTGTCCTTGAGGAAGCGTTCCATCTGAACAATGAGCGGCGCCGCCGCAGCTTGCGGGGGTCGGACTAGACCGGTCGATGCTTAATTCTATTGTGACGGCGGCCCTGCGCCAGCGGATGCTGGTAGTCCTTGGCGCATTGATCATTCTGGCTTTTGGCGTGAACGCGATGCGCTCCCTTTCGGTTGACGCGTTCCCGGACGTCACCACGATCCAGGTCCAGGTGGCGACCGAAGTGCCTGGGCGCTCGGCCGATGAGGTGGAGCGCATTGTCACCATTCCGGTCGAAATCGGCATGACTGGACTGCCGGGGCTGACCGAGTTGCGCTCGCAGAATGAGTCCGGTCTTTCGATCGTCACGCTGGTGTTCACTGACAGCACGCCGGTCTATTTCGCCCGGCAGCTTGTCTCCGAACGCATGGTCGACGTGAGGAGCCGCCTGCCTCCCGGGATTTCGCCCGTCTTGGGCCCAGTGGCGACGGCCTTGAGTGAGGTCTACCAGTACACCATCGAAAGTCCGGCCGACGGTGAGCGGGCGCTCACCAAGGAGGAACTGGTTGAGCGGCGCATCGTGCAGGATTGGGTGGCGCGTCCCTTGCTGCGTTCCGTCCCCGGCGTGGCGGAAATCAACTCCACCGGCGGGTACGTCAAGCAGTACCAGGTGTTGGTGGATCCCAACAAGCTGCTCTATTACAAGACGACGATTCACGACGTGCACCAGGCGTTGGCGAGCAACAACGCCAACTCCAGCGGCGGCATTCTCCCGCGGGGCCCGGAGATTCTTCTGGTCCGCAGCTTGGGGCTGATCCGCAACCTGGATGACATTCGCAGTGTGGTGCTGAAGGAATCGGGGCGCACCCCCGTCTACATTCGCGACGTGGCCGAGGTGAGCATCGGCGAAGAGGTCCGCTACGGCGCCATGATCAAGGGCGGCTATACGGAAGCCGTGGGCGGCATCATCATGATGACGGCCTCCGGCAACGCCAAGCAGATCGTCGAGGCCATCAAGAGCCGTGCGGCCGAGATCAACGACCGGGGCATGCTGCCCGGTGGCCTCCGCATCGTGCCCTACTATGACCGCTCCGAG
>JBIKMK010000295.1:0-5580 GCA_044359315.1 Bryobacteraceae bacterium
GACGGGTCTGGCGGCGGGTCGGCTGACGCTGGCGGTGAATGATAACGGGCACTGGCAGAACAATGTGGGAACGTTTACGGTGACGTTCACCGCGACGGATGCTTATGATTTGGGTGATGCGCAGTAAGTGAACTGAAGGGGGCAGCGAACTGAGGCACCCCAAGTCTGCAGGTCGCTCGAATCTGCGCCGCTTTGCGCGATGATGAAGGAGATGGTCCACGCCAGTATCCTGACCGATGTCTTTGCCGAAGCTGCTTCGATGGCGGGCAGGCAGGCCCGTCAAGCTGCACTAACGGCAGGCCACCCAGTTGTGTTCCTGGACAAAGCCGGCCGCTGCGTCGAGGAATGGCCGGACGGCAAGCGTTTCGAGATCCGCCTAGATCCCGCACAGCCGCGGGAGTCGCATCGGATCGTTTTGGGCGAGCTAACGCCCAACTCTAGATGAAGTGCCGACTCTGACTTTGGTCGCGGGCCCCAATGGCTCTGGCAAGAGCACGCTGACCGCATCGATCGCGTTCGAGGGCCTGACGAGTGTCGTGGATCCAGACGCGATTGCACGAAGTATCGACCCGGCACAACCGTCTCGTGTGGCGATAAGCGCTGCTCGCAAAGCGATTATTCAATGCCGGTCGCTACTGGCGAACCGGCAAAGTTTCATTGTCGAGAGCACGCTCGCCGGACACGGCGCGCTATCGCTTATGCGAGAGGCGAAGCAAATGGGCTACCGTGCCCTGCTCATTTACGTTGCGCTGGGTGATCCCGAGTTGCATATTGAACGCGTGCGACTTCGCGTCGCCCAAGGCGGCCACAACGTAGCCGACTCCGACGTGCGGCGACGGTACAGCCGCAGTCTAGTTCATGCCCCGGAGGCGATGCGACTGGCCGATGAAGCGGTGGTGCTTGACAACTCTGGCTCTGAGCCAGAGCGCATGCTCTTGCTGAAGGGCGGCGAGGTCATTTGGCGCGCCACAGTTGCGGCACCGTGGGTCCATGAACTCGCCCTTCGCGTGAAGTAAATAGGGGCCGACTAGCCCCGCAAGTACTTATTGAAAAAGTCCATCGTCCGCTTCCAGCTCAACTCCGCCGCCGCTTTGTCGTAGCGGGGCGTGGTGTCGTTGTGGAAGCCGTGGTTGGTGCCTTCGTACATGTGCATCGTGTAGGTGGCATTGTTCGCCTTCAGTGCTTCCTCATAGGCGGGCCAGTTGCCGTTGATGCGGGTGTCGAGCGAGGCGTAGTGCAGCAGCAGCGGGGCCTTGATTTTGGGCACATCGGCAGCCGGGGCTTGGCCACCGTAGTATGGCGCGGCGGCGCTCAGGTCAGCGCCCATGCGGACGGCGAGTGTGTTCGACATGCCGCCCCCAAAGCAGAAGCCGACGACGCCCACTTTGCCGTTGCAGTCCGGACGGGCTTTCAGCCAGCGGGCGGCGGCGATGAAATCTTCCGCCATCTTCTGCTTGTCCACGCCCTGGAACAGCTTGCCGCCGGCTTCGTCGTTGCCGGGATAGCCACCGGCACTGGTGAGGCCATCCGGGGCGAAGGCGATGAAGTTCTCGGTCGCTGCGCGGCGGGCGACATCTTCGATATAGGGGTTGAGGCCGCGGTTCTCATGGATCACCAGCACGGCGGGCAACTTTCCGGCGGCCTTGGCGGGCTTGGCGAAGTGTCCCTTGATGGAGCCATGTCCCAATGGCGAATCGACGCTGATCGTGTCCACGCTGATGCGCTTGTCGTCCTTGGGCACCTGTTGGGCCCAGGCGTAGTTGGGGGCCAGGCTCTCATAGAGCATGGTGGCCGTCACGCCGCCCACGGCAAACTTCTGCGCGCCATCCAGGAAGGCCCGCCGATCGATGTCGCCGTGGACGTAAAGGTCAAATAGGTTCAGCAGTTCCTGCGGAAATTCAGAGGCGAGTTTGCGTTCCATAAGGCTCCTTGAAGGCGAGGGGATGGGAAGAGGATAGCAGCTTGAGTGGACGCGCTAGATCGAGGCATCGCTAGGCGGTCTATGATTGAGGCATGACCCAAGTGACGGCCACTGACGCCATGGAGAATCTGCCGCGGCTGCTGGACGAGGCGTCTCGTGATCATGAACCCCGGCTGATTACTGGAGCTACCGGCAATGCCGTTCTGGTTGCAGAGGAAGATTGGAACGCGATCCAGGAGACGCTGCACCTGATCTCCGTTCCCGGCCTCCGCCAGTCGCTTTTGGATGGCATGAACACTCCGTTGAGTGAGTGTGACCCGACGCTTGGCTGGTAAGCCTGAGTGTGGAAGCTGGTCTTTACTAAAGACGCCCAAAAGGACGCGGCCCGGCTAGCGCAGTCCAATCTCCGGAGCCGAGCCGAGGCGCTGCTCCGGCTGATCGAGGCCGATCCGCTTCAGCAGCCTCCGCCGTTAGAGAAGCTGGTTGGTGATCTCAAGGGTGCTTTCTCCCGCCGCATCAACATTCAGCACCGGTTGGTCTATCAGATCTATCCGGAGGAGCGGGTGGTGAAGGTGCTGCGCATGTGGACACACTACGAGTAGGGCCGCCGGCCTGCCGGTTCCATTACTGAGCTCGGGCGTCATATACTCACGGTCGATGCTCCGACGCACATTTCTTTCGACCGCGGCTGGCTCCTTGGCTGCCAGTCAACTGCCCGTGGACACGAAGCCTCGCCGGGTGGGGCTGATTGGCACCGGGTGGTACGGCAAAGCCGATCTCATCCGGCTGCTTCAGGTTTCGCCACAAGCCGAAGTGGTCTCCTTGTGCGACGTCGACAAGCGCATGCTTTCCGCCGCGGCGGACCAGATTGGCGCTCGCCAGACGTCGAAGAAGAAGCCGCGGACTTATGCCGACTACCGAGAGATGCTGAAGCAGAAGGATCTCGACATTGTCCTGATCGCCACGCCCGACCACTGGCATGCGCTGCCGATGATTGAGGCGGTGAAGAGCGGGGCGGACGTCTACTGCCAGAAGCCGATTTCGCTGGACGTCATCGAGGGCCAGGCGATGCTGGCGGCGGCGCGGAAGTACAACAAGGTGGTGCAAATTGGCACGCAGCGCCGGTCGACACCGCACCTGATTGAGGCACGCGACCGCATCATCAAGGAAGGCAAGCTGGGCAAGATCGCCTACGCCGAGGTTTACTGCTATTACCATATGCGGGCCAAGCAAACGCCGCCCGATTCCGCGCCGCCCGACTACCTCGACTACGAAATGTGGACCGGGCCGGCGGCCATGAGGCCCTACAACTCGCTGGTTCACCCGCGCAGCTGGCGCGCATTTGAAGAGTATGGCAACGGCATCATGGGCGACATGTGCGTCCATATGCTGGACATGGTGCGCTGGATGCTGGACCTGGGCGCGCCCACCAAGATCAGTTCCGCCGGTGGGATCCTGATCGACAAAGCGAGCAAGGCCAATATTCCGGATACGCAGGAAGCGACGTTCGACTTTGGGTCGATCAAGGTGAACTGGACACACCGGAGCTGGGGCCATCCGCCGGACCCGGCTTACCCGTGGGGCGCGACCATCTACGGCGACAAAGGCACGCTGAAGGCCAGCGTGATGAGCTACGACTTTACGCCCCTGGGCGGCGGCCAGCCCGTGCACAAGGACGTCACCTACGAGTACGAGCAGTACCCGGAGGACCGCACGGAAAAGGATCTGGAGCGCCACGTCGCCCCGGCCATCCGCGGCCACATGGTAGACCTGTTGCAGGCCATCGACAAGCGCAGCAAACCGGTGGCCGATATCGAGCAAGGCTACATCTCCTCCACCGCTTGCATTCTGGCCAACCTGGCGCTGAAGACCGGCCGCACCATCAACTGGGACCCGGTGAAGGGCCGCGCGATCGGTGATGAAGAGATCAACCGGATGCTCGCGCGGCCGTACCGCAAGCCCTGGGTGCATCCGACGCCGGACAAGGTCTAGCGCAAGGGAGGAAGGACATGACGCACGGCCATTCGAATCGTTGGTGCCTCAAGATGCTCTGGTCCGCCGCGGTTGTCTCGAGCGTGGCCGCCCAGGACCTGTTGATCCTGCATAAGGCGGACAGTTCGCTGGGCTTTTATTCCGCCGGGGGCAAGTTGGAGAAGCGGGTACCCGTGAACCAGCATCCACACGAGATGGTGATCTCGCCGGATGGCCGCTTTGCTTACACCACCGACAACGGCACGATGCGGATTGAGCAGGCCGGCACGGGCGGCAACACCGTCTCCATCATCGACTTGGTCAAGCGCGAAAAGGTGGGCGAGATCTCCACCGGCGACTTCCGTCGGCCCCACGGCATCGCCTGGATTGCGCGGACCGGCCAATTGCTGGTCTCAACCGAGCTGCCCGATAAGCTGTTGCTGATCGACCCGCGGACGCGGGCCATCGTGAAGAAGTTTGACACCCAGGGCAAGACGGCCCACATGGTGACGGTGGACGCCAAGGGCGACTGGGCTTTTGTAAGCAACAGCAGCAGTTCCAATGTGTCGGCCATCAATCTGGAGACGGGTGCGGTCACCTTGATCCCCACCGGACCACGCCCGGAAGGTAGCGTGCTGTCGCCTGACGGCAAGTGGCTCTATGTCTGCCAGCGGGACTCAAGCGGCATTGCCATGATCGATACGGCGACGCGGAAGCTCAAGCGGACGCTGGATTCCGGCAAGGGCCCGGTACGCATTGATGTCACGCCCGATGGCCGGTATGTCGTTTATGGATTGCTTGATGAGCGGGCGGTGGGCTGGACGGATACCCGATCCGGCAAGGTGTCGGGTAGGGTGGAGTTGCCCGCTACGCTGGGACAGATCGTCAGCTTGCATTTGTCGCACGATGGGCGGACCGCATATGCGGCCAACGAAAACATGCATCGCGCCTATGCGGTGGACTTAAAGGCCAAGCGCTTGAAGCAGGAATTCCAACTGGAAGGGGTCATGGGGCCGGATCCGGTGATGGAACAGCCCCATCACTAGGGGTGAACAGCCGGCCCACCTGTGGCGGACCGGCTTAAGCCGTCAACGCTTCGTCCTCTCCAGCTAGCGTTCAGCGATGGAAAATTGGCGAAGCGGCAATTGCTCAACTCCGGTGAATCACCGGTTCAGGCTCAAAGGGTTCAGTGTGGCCGGGTGGGGCGTTAGGGTAGGCAAGTGGAAGATAAATTGGGAGTTACTACGGGTGGGGAATGGGGAACGGGGAACGGCCTGGAGGTCCTTTGAGCCTTTCGGTTGTTGCATTGCTCCCTTAGCAGTGCATTCGTCCGGCCAAACCCTCCGGCCCGTCCACCCCAGGTCCATGACCCGCCGGTAGCTCAATGCGGACCCGGCGTCGCGATTCAACACCCCAGAGTACAACCGTCATTCAGCGTTCATCATCTCGTCAACTCCGTTGGCTAACCTAGTGCAATTTGAGGAGGAATTGCATGTCCAGGCTTCGAGTGATGATGGTTCTGCTGGCGTTGTCACTGCCAACCGCAGTGCGAGCACAGTTTGAGACGGCCACGGTGCTGGGAACGGTGCGCGATGCGTCCGCAGCCGTGATTCCGGGGGCAGCCGTGTCGCTGGAAAACTTGCAGACGGGCGTGCTGACGCGCGGGTTGACGGATGAATCCGGCAACT
>JBIKMK010000296.1:0-5578 GCA_044359315.1 Bryobacteraceae bacterium
ACGGCCCCATCCCCCCGGTCCCGGACTACGTCACGGCGGAGGCGCTGGTGGGCCGCACCGGTGCGGATAAGAAGACGATCCAGGGCAAGGTCCATTTTGTCCTGCCGGACCGGATTGGCAGTGTGGTCATCAAGAGCGGGATTTCTCCTGAAGTGGTCCGCACCGCCGTGGAAGCGACGTTGAAGGCATGAGCACGCAACGCCCGCCCGTCGCCGGCACGACGCCTGACGGAACCGCATCGGAGGAGCAGGCGGCGCAGTGGGTCCGGGGCATGTTTGGCCGCGTAGCGCCGCGCTATGACCTGCTGAACCATCTGCTTTCGGCCAACATCGACAAGATGTGGCGGGCGCGGACGGTGGAGATGGTGTCGCCGTGGCTGAACCGGCCGCAAGCGCGCGTGGTGGATTTGGCCTGCGGAACGTGTGACCTGCTGCGGGCGCTCGAAGGCGGCGGACCGGCGCAGTCTTTTGGCAGCGACTTCTGCCATCCCATGCTTACTGCGGCCCAAAAGAAGGACCTGCGGAGTCCGCTATTTGAAGCCGATGCGCTGCAACTGCCCGTGCGCGATGGGTCGTTCGACCTGGTCACCGCGGCCTTCGGCTTCCGCAACTTTGCCAACTACCGGCGCGGCCTGGCCGAGATGTACCGGGTGCTGAAGCCGGGCGGCCTGGTGGCGATTCTCGAATTCTCGACGCCGCCCAATGCCGCGTTTGCCGCGCTCTACAACTGGTACTCGACTCAGGTGCTGCCTAAGATCGGCGGGCTGCTCTCCGGCGCGCCCGACGCCTACACCTACCTCACCGAATCCGTGAAGAAGTTCCCGGGCGCGGAGGCGCTGGCGGAAGAGATGAAGGCCACCGGATACGCTAATGTCCGCTTTGAGCGGATGACGTTTGGTATCGTGGCGTTGCATTTGGGTGAAAAGCCCACCCCCTCTGCGTAAATCGGCCCATCCTGGCTGTCATCCAGGTGGCACTTACTCCGAAATGCCCGGTTTTCTAGTGATTCTGATTTGGCACTCGGAATGCAATGTAAAGGGATGTAAGGAGTTCCGAAAATGACACTTCAAATTATGGTGGGTTTCTGGATCATGCTGGCGGCTGCGGTGGCGGTGCTGGCCGTTTACCGAGGTCTGGTGGCGCGCAACGATGACGAGTATGTTCACCTGGGCCGTAATCAGGAGCAGTTGCTGAAGGCGCAGGTAGCCGTGGGCGGCAAGATCAATGCGCTCGACAAATGGGGCAAGTTGCTGACGGCGGTCACGTTTGCCTATGGTGCGGTGCTGGCGGGTGTTTACCTGTACGGCGAGTTCATCGAGCAGTCCAGCCGGTCGACGATCGGCAGCTAGGTTCTGTTGATGGGTCCGCTCCGGACACCCAAAGTCCGGGGCGGTGGCAAGGCTGAGCACTCCACGGGAGCGGCTGCCGGGCAACGACATTGGCAATGGAGACGCGCATTCCCTGGAAGGTGCGCGAGGTTCACTCCGCCAGTGCCCGCTCGATGGCCGCTCCCAGCTCAGTTTCTGACTGCGTGGTAGAGATAAACAGTTCCTGCCGCGCACCGGAGGCTAGGGCGATGGCCTTCCATCCATTCTGCGTGGGCACCGTAATCCGTATCTTCACCGGGCCGCGCGCGTCGCGCACCGGGCTGATGCGTCCGGGTACGATGCTGCGGATTTCGGGCGTGGCCGCCAGCAGCCGCTCCAGCACGGGGCGCAGCTTGTCGATGATCGAATGTTCGATCTTGAGGCGGTTGTTGGCGGCGCGTAGCTTCATGGGTCTTACTTGAAGGACTGCTTGTAGACGAAGTCGATACTGAGAACGCCGTTCTCATCTCGCGTCATGATGGCGGAGAACTGGCGGCTGAGATCCCAGGCGACGCGCACGATCTGCTGCTGGGCGCGGTTGAGGTTGGTGATGTAGGTGACGGTGACGTCGCGTGACACCTGCTGTTCCACGGTGAGCCGCGCTTGAGGGGTATTGTCCAGGCCGATCAACTGAGGGTCGATCTTCAGGCGGGAAATTCCGAAGAAGCGCTGCAGACGGCCGCCGGAGGAAGCGCTGATGGCGGAATCGAGAATGGCGTTGCCGCCCGCGGTCAACGGATCGGCGGAACGCCCCGGGGCGGTGTAGTTCGACGTGGTGCTGCCCGGGGTACGGCCCACCGCCAGCAGGGCGAGAATCTCGGATGACTGCAAAGGCGGGTCGGAGCGGTAGGACATATTCAGGCGGCTGATGGGTCCGGCAAAGCTGAGTGAGACGACGATGCCGCGGATGCGCGTTTCCAGGTCGAGGTCCACTTGGGGGTCCAGGCGCACCGGGTTCACGAAATCGATCTCACCGCGGTTGATGGTGTAGTCGGTGCCAAAGAACACGATGCGGCCTTGCGTGATGGAGACTCGCCCCAGCACCACCGGCCGCGCCGGCGTACCGCGCAGCCGGAGATCGATATCGGCCTGTACGTCGCGGGTCAGTTCGGTGGCGAATTCAGCGGACTGCGCGGTGTCCACCCGGACGTCCAGCGTCATGTTGCGCAGAAAGTCGTTCTGGGGCGCGCCGGTGAGCGGCTGCACGGGCCGTGAGAGCAGGCCGCCCAGGTCCGTGGTGGGCGTCAGCGCGGCTCGCAGAATGGTAACCGTCCCGGAAAGCAGGCTACGGCGTGTCGTCCCGGTTAAGGTGACCGAAGCGTTCACCTGCGTTGAAACGCCCTCGGGGTAACGGATGCGCACGCGGTCCAGCATGCCTTGCAGTTGATAGCTGACGTCCTGCCCAAAGCCGACAAAGCCGCCGAGGGAGACCTTGCCCCCACCGGTCTCCGCGTCCAGTGATTCGATGGTGGCGCGTGAGCGGTCAAACAGAACCGTGCCATTCACCTTGTCCAGGCCGTTGGCGACACCTCGCAGATAGAAAGACGCATCGCGGAGCTGCATGCGGCCTTCAACCAGCGGGTTCTTCAACGGGCCACGGATCCGGGCGTTCACCGTGGAGGCCCCAGCCGAGATCAGGTCCGGCCGGATGGCGCGGAACACGGCCAGGTTGACGGCACCGCGCAGCAGGAAGTTCCACGCGCTGTCGCGGGTGAAATTGATGCTGCCCAGGGCATCCAGCTGGGTGTCCTTGCCGATCAGCCGGGCTTTCTCCACCGCCAGGCCTTGGGGCGAGAGAACGAACACCAGATCGCCCTGGTTGGCCAGGGTTAAGTCAGCGGCGGTCATGCCCGGCACGACATCTTCGCGCAGCGGCGTCAGCCGCACCGTCTTCAGCGCCACTTGCGCCACGATGGACTGCGCGTCCAGGAGACGGCCTTCCAGGCGAGCGGTCCCTTCGATCAGGCCGCCGAAGGGAATCTCGATGCCCAGCAGCTTGGACAGCAGTGCGGGTGTCACGCCGGCCAGCGTGGCTTGCCCGCGGCCCGGCATTTGCCCGCCCAGCGACCATGTCCCCCGGAGGCTGAGCTTGCCGCCATCAAGCGCCGCATCCCCGGTCACCTCCACGCCGCCGGACGTCGAGACGGCACGCAGCGAGGTCTCCACACCCCGGATGTTCCCCTTCACCACGCCATCCAGCGACAACATGTCCGGGCGGCCGTCAGTCAGCCGGAATCGGCCCCGCGCCTGTCCGGAAGCGGTGCCCTGCTCAAAGTGCCAGCCCGGGGATGAACCATTGAAGCTGATGTTGCCGCCGTCGGTCCAGGACAGCTGCGTGGTCACCTTGCTGGGGCCGGACACCAGTTCGGCATTCGGCAGTTCAATCGAATTCAGAGTGCCCTGAAAACGGGAGGTCAGCCGGTCAAAGGCATAGCCCAGGTAGGCGGGCTTCTCCACCCGCAACTCCCCCGTGGCGCGGGGCGTGGACCAGGTGCCGCTCACCGTGAAGGTGCCGGAGCCGGTACCAGTAACCGGGGTGCGGGCCAGCGGCAGAGTGGCCAGGTCGACGGTGCGGACGGTCACCTGACCTTGCAGTGCACTGGACGGCAGAAGACGCCAGTCATCCAGCGTCGCCTCCACCGCGCCGCTGGCACTGAGCCCCGCGCGGGTGGCCGTGGTGTTGACGAAGTTGACGCCGGTGGAGGAGGCCGCTAGTTGACCACTGATGCGGTCCAGCGGCTGACCGGCGACGCTCACCAGCCGGCCATCAAAGCTGGATTCCACCGTGATCGCTTCCAGCTTGCCTTCGGCCCGGCCCGTAAACACCAGTTCGCCGCCCGCGCGGACGGCCACGGGCAACTCCCGCGGTGGCTCCTTCAAGATGAACTTCAGCACCGGCAGAACATCGGCAGGGTTCCGGGTGCGCAACTGGAGGTCCAGGCCCGCCGGAAGTGAGCCCCGGGCATTCAGCCGCGTCGAGCCCAGCACCAGCGACGACGGGCCCAGCCGCAACAAGCCGCCTTCCGCGGCTGCATAGTGCAATTCGACCCCGCCGCTTACCGCCAGCGGACCTTCAGTGGCCGTCAGCGTCAGGTCGGTATCCACCCGCAGCGGAGCCCCGCGCAGTTCCAGCGTGCCGTCCACGATCGCGCTCAGATCGTGTGGCAGCCGTGCTTGCTGGACGCGGCCGGTCAGCCGGTAATTGGTGGCGGAGATCACTTCGGCCTCGCCCCGGAACTCGCCGCCCAGCAAAGACGCCAGCAAGCCAGTGGCGCGCAGCCCGTCTGGGGTCAGTTCGACGTGGGCCGTCGCGTTGATGCCGCGGACCACTTCCTGCGCCACCTCCAGCGTAAGGCCGCGGCCCGTCAGATCGCCCTGCGCGCGCCAGCCAGCCGGAGACCAGTTCAGCTGCACGGGCCCGGTGACCGATCCATCGCGTGCCTGGGGCAGCTTCAACAGCTGTGCCAACTGCGTCACGTTGCCTTCCACTTCCAGATTCGCGACCGCCTGCAATGCCGCCCAATCCTTCAGCTCCGCGCGGCCCCGGGCGCGGCTGGGTCCGTACTGGACCTCCAGGTTGTCCAGCATCAGCCGGGTAGGCTCCAGTTGCCAGGCGGTGGCAACGCCAACGCGGTAGGGCTCGATGGCGGTCACCGCAAACTGGCCCCGATACTGTCGGCCCGCGAGCACCGCGTTGAGCCGGAGCCCTTCAGCCTGAAAGTTTAGCGGCATGCGTTGCTCCGCCACGCGCAGTTCCCCGTCGCGGACCTCCAGGCGCCCCAGCGCCAAGTCGAACAATGGCTGCAAGTCGGGCTTCGTTTGCCTGGCGCCCGGCAAATTGGTGCTGCCATCGGGGTAGACCGTCACGCTGATGCGGAGATGTTCCACCACCACAGACTCGATCCGGCCACGCCAGGAAAGGTCCAGATCCACCGATCGCGCCACCAGCAGCGCCGGTTCCGCCGCGCCTTCCTTGCCGTGCAGGATGAAGGGCTGGGCGCGAACCGACAAGTCGCGCCACTGGATGCCCAGTTGCCCGATCTCCGCCTTGGCACCCGTGGTCCGCGCGATCTCTTCGACGATGCGTTGACGAAGGCGCAGCAGCAACCAGTCCGACCGCAGCAACGCCACGGCCGCACCCAGCAGGATTAGCGCCACCGCACCGGCGCTCAACACATAGCGCTTCACCGGAAGGCCTCCTCACGGAAGCGG
>JBIKMK010000297.1:0-5577 GCA_044359315.1 Bryobacteraceae bacterium
CCAGGCCGGTGCCACCGTACTTCCGGGTGGTGGAACCGTCGGCCTGAGAGAAGCTTTGGAACAGCCTGGACTGCTGTTCCGCGGAGAGCCCCAGGCCCGTGTCCACCACCGAGAAGCGCACGCGCGACACATCGGCGCTGGTGGGTTCCGCCGGCTCAACCAACAGGGAGACACTGCCTTCCGTCGTGAACTTGATGGCGTTGGACAGCAGGTTCAAGACCACCTGGCGCAGCCTGAAGGGATCGCCCAAGCCAGTCCCGCCCACATCGCTGCTCACCCAGTAGCTGAGTTTGAGATTCTTCGCGGCCGCGAGATCGGAAACGACACTGATGGCCTCTTCGACAATTTGCCGCGGGTCCAACGGAACCGTTTCCAGCACCAGCATCCCGGCTTCGATTTTGGAGAAGTCCAGGATGTCGTTGATGAGGGCCAGCAGTGAGTCGCCGGACGACTTGATGATCTCCAGATACTCGCGCTGTTCAACCGTGAGCGGGGTCTCCATCAACAGTGACGCCATCCCGATGACACCATTCATGGGCGTCCGGATTTCGTGGCTCATGGTGGCCAAAAACTCGCTCTTGGACTTGACCGCCGTCTCCGCGGTGTCGCGGGCGCGGCGAAGCGCTTCCTCCACCTCCCAGCGGGCCGTGATGTCCTGGAGTGTGCCGCGCAGGATATGGATGCGGCCCTGGGCGTCGCGTTGAGCTTCACCGCGTCCCACGACACGCAAGCGTTCTCCGGAAGTACGGATCATCTCCATCTCGATTTCGTAGGAGGTTCCATCTTCCAGTGCCCGCTGTACCGCGGCCGACAGAAGAGCCCAGCTTTCCGGCGTGTACAGTTGGGAATGCTGGGCGTAGTTGGGGGGCGGCAACCGTGGATCCCATTGGGCGATGGCGTAGAGCTCCGGTGACCAGGTCACTTCATCGGGGTGAATATTCCAATGCCAGCTTCCCACCCGCGCCAGACGCTGCGCGTCCAGCAGTTCGTCCGTGCGGAGCCGCAGTTGCTGCTGGGCCAGACGTTCACGCCGCCAGCCAGCCGACAAGGCGAATGTACCCAGCATCAACAGGACTGCGGCGGACACGGCTTCCCATCGGGAGATCCAATTGTTCTGGGCCCGGTAGGCTTCCAGATGCCGCCGGGACTCGGTTAAGCGTTGACGCTCCGCGCGGGAGGCAGCTTCCAGCCGTTGCGCTAGTTGAACAGTGAGCAATCCATCCGCGGTGTTGGGTGGAGAACCCAACGCGGCGCCGCGCTTCAGCCGCAGTGTCTGCTCACTGAAGAGCGATTCCAGCTCCGCCATCTGATGGGTTCTGAACTCGGGTGTGGACGCGAGCCGGAGACGTTCCCAGGCATCACGGGCACTCTGGTTCACCGCCCGCGACTCGGCCTCGGAATCCTTAGTTGATCCCAACGCGGTGGTTTGGTTCCAGGCAGCACGGCGGAGGACAGTCACTTGCGCCCCGTCGAGAGCCGCCACTAGGCGGTGATGGCCGGCCAATTGCCGGTCCATCGATTGAATGGCGGGGTTGGCTGCCAGGTTGGCAAACTCCAATAGGAGCAAGGCTACACCGGCCACGCCCAGCAAGGCGCTGACATGGGCCTCCAGCCAATGCACAATCTGGCCACCGTGCGCGCGGACGGCCATCACCCAATCAGTGAGGGTGCGACTGCCGGGCATGGTGGCCATAAGAGTGTTGTGAGTGAGCGTTGGGCGACCTTCCGCACTGGCCTACGCCGCCACTTGAGGACGCAGCCGCTCAATGCGCGACTGAGAGGTCTGCGAAGGCATCAGGCAGAAGCGGATCTCGATATGGTCTTCCCCGGTGCGGAAGGGGATCACCATCCAGTTCTGAACGCCCGCGGAACGGGTGTGATAGTTGCGGCCAAACACCACCGTCGGCACACTGAGCCCCAACGGCCCCAGCTGGGTCTCGAAGTTGGTTTTGACGTTGCCGATGATCATGTTCGCCACCTCCGCCATGGCGTCCAGCACCTCTTCATCCACCTCGGGGTAGGAGGACATCAGAAGGGCACCGGCGAGCTTGCAGGCGGTTTGCTTGTTGCACCCGATCCGGCCGCTGCCGGTCCAACTGCCGCCGATTCCCACCAGCGCCACCACACCGTCTGAGCCCGGAGGTTCAGAGGTGGCGGTCTGCGGTTCCAGTTTCTCCAGCGGCAGGTTGAGCATGGTGGAGAACACGTCTTCGGTCGCCTGTGTGATCGCCGCGACGATGTCCTCGGGTGTGACGGTGCCGCTCATATAATGCCCGCGAGCTTTTCCTGGATCTGTTCCGCCGTGAAGGGCTTGCGGACATAACCGGCCGCGCCCAGCTCCAGCGCCTGGAGTACCTTGGCCTGGCTGCCCTCGGTGGTGACCATGACGATCGGTACGGCCTTGAAATTGTCGTCGGCCTTCAGCCGGTTCAGCAGTTCAATGCCGTCCATGTTCGGCATATTGATGTCGGAAAGAATCAGACCCACTTTGGCGGATTTCAGCTTCTCCAGCGCGTCCTTGCCATCGCAAGCCTCATGAACTTGGCCCAGCGGAACTTCCGCCTGCACCAGTACCCGGTGGAGGATCTTGCGGATCGCCGCCGAGTCATCAACAATCATCACGTCGAGTGCCATAACACACGTACCTTTCTTGAATCTGGCCACGCTGGGCTAGCGCGATCCTCGTGAAACCATATCGACGCTGGTCTCAGGAGCGTGAGGGCAAGATTGACAATCAGGAAACGGGAGATGGGGGCCCGAAAAGCAGAAGGCACCGACGCCGGCCAGGTACTACATCCGGGGAGCGTAGTAGCCCTTGCGGGCGCGGACCTGGAGTTCCTTGCGGCCCTTTACCCGGATATCGACCGGGTGGAACAGGCCGTCGGTCTTCAGCGGCTCCGGCCGGTAAAGCACGTTGTACTGGCTACGCAGTTCGTTGGCGATGTTCTCGAAGCTCTGCGTCAGGTCGTTCACCTTGAAGGGCGAAAAGTAGGTGCCGCCCGTCTGATCAGAGAAATACTTCAACACCTTGTCACCGTCGGACGGCATACGGGTGATGTTGGTGGAGATCGTATACAGCACCGTATCCGCCTTCTGCGCCATCTCCAGCGCCTGCTCACGGGTGTAGCGGCTTTGGTTGTCGTCGCCGTCGGAGAGCACCACCAGCGCGCGCCGGAACTTGTGCATCGGCTGGTCCTGCATCATCTTGTCGCGGCAGGCAAAGAACACCGCGTCATAGAGCGACGTGCCGCCACCCGGGCGCATGCCGCGCACGGCCTTTTCTAGTTTGTCGACGTCGGTGGTCATGTCGGCGATCAATTCGGCGGAGGTATCAAAGCCCACCACGATCGCCTTGTCCTGCTGCCGCATCACACTGCGGAGAAACTCCACCGCGGCTTCCTGCTGGAACCGGAACCGGTCCCGGATGGAATTGGAGGTATCCACCAGCACGCCCAACCGCAGGGGCAGATTGGTTTCCGCCACAAACTCGAGAATGTTCTGGGGCCTCTTGCTTTCGATAATCTCGAAATCTTCCTGCGCCAGATTGGTGACGAAGCGGCCCTTTTTGTCGGTGACCGTGTAGAGAAAGTTGACGCGCGTCACATCCAGCGTGATGGTGCCGCTCTGATCCTGCGGTACCAACTTTGGCGCTTGTTTGCTCCCCTGCGCAAAGGCTGCCGTGCCCACCAGCGACGTCAAGAATGCTCTACGATCCTGCATGGCTACTATTGTAGGTCCGCCGCGACAGTGGGGCGAGGTTGGGGGCCTAGTTGGCCAGCGGGGTGATCTTCAGCGTCACCGCCGGTGCGCCATTCTTTTCGAGCGTCACTTTTTCCAGGCGCCCTTCAATCTTGCGCATCACCTCAGGGTCTTCCCAGAAGCCGAATTCGAACTCTTCCACCGCCAGCAGCAGATAGTTGCCCGGGGCGAGATTGCTGAGCGTCACGGCATTGGACCGGTCAGCCGCGGCCGTACGGACCACCCCTTGTTCAGCCCAGCGGCTTCTGTCGGCCGGAAACAGCACCACGGTGGCTCCCTGCGTCACCGCCTCATCACGAGTTACGGTGACGCTGATGGAGGCCACTTCATGATTGACGGTCACCCGCAGAGGCGCGGCACCGCCCGGGGCGATCTCCACCTCCTGCCCCAGCACTTCCATCTCGCCATACTTGATCGACTCAATGTAGCCCCCCGCACCCGCGGTGGCCGTGATGCGGTAACGGCCAGCGGCCACGCCTTCCACCACAAAAGAGCCGTCTGGTTTGTTGCCGCCGCGAGATCCGGCGTTCATCATTCCCTCAACATCGGCCAAAGTGACGCGGACATTTTTCACATCACTCTTCTCCGGATCACGCGCCACCACTTGGCCATTCAGGTTGATGGGTGGCATCAGGCGGATGGCGAGATTGTCGATATTGCCGGTGACGTCCAACCGTTCCCGGTGGGCCACGCCGCCGCGGCTGACGGCTCCACCGGCACCGCGCACAACCATGTTGTAGCTGCCCGCCGGGACGCCGCGCAGTTCAAACCGGCCATCGGGCTGGCGTCCGCCGGAACCACCCATCACGACGCCCGAAAAGGGAGCATCGCGCGGCGTCAGCATCACCGCCGCCCCGGCAGGAGGTTGACCGGTGGCTGAGTCAATCAGCCGTCCACGAACCGTATAGACGCGCGTTTTCTGCAAACGAATGTCAAACCCCGTCAGTTCGGCCCCGGCCGTGACGGCAATCTTCTGGGCGCGGCTGAGTTCGGTGACGCCGGGAAAGTAGGTGGTCACCATGCTCGAATCAGCGTTCTCGGGCAGGCCGCCGCCCGCCGGTCCGAACTGTTGGTTCGGGCTAACCTGCACGACCACTTCACCGGGCGAAACGTTGACCAGCCGGAACTCGCCACGGTCATCGGTGGCGGTGCTGCGTTGCGGACCCCCTCGTCCGCCGCGCCCGCCTACGCCGCCGCTAACCAACATCACGAACGCCCCTTGCAGCGGGGCACCTTCGTCGTCAAAAACGCGGCCTGCTATCACCGCCTGCGGCAGCAATTCAATCTTCAGGTTCCGCAGATCATCACCTTCAGCCACCTTCACCGGTGTCGCCGCCTGATTGGGGCGCTTGGCGCCGTAACGGCCGTTGACGAACCCGTTGCGTTGGGCTGCCAACGTGTACTGACCCGGGTCGACATCGGCGAAACTGAACTTGCCCGCGGCATCCGTGGACACTTTGCGTCCGCCGCCCCCGCCCGGCCCGCCGGGACCGCCAAATCCACCCCCACCACGCGCACCGCCGCCTCCGTTGGGGAGCAGGGTCACTTCGGCGCGGCGCAACGGTTCCTTGGTTTGGGCATGGACAACCGTACCTTCCAGCGTGGCGCGCTTGGGTTGATTGGCCGGGCTGGAGGACTGACCGGCGGCGTTGGCCACCAGGAGGATGAAGAGGCTAGCTGTCCACAAAAGCAATCGCATAAGGGGTGAGTCCCAAGGTTAGACGGTCACGCCCGGTCTCTTGTTTCGTCGTCTCCCCCATAGATTCACGAATCTTTACCGAACGGGTACCCGTCTTCACCCCATTCACGCGAATCAGT
>JBIKMK010000298.1:0-5563 GCA_044359315.1 Bryobacteraceae bacterium
CCGCCGTGGCCGCGACAATGCGGTCACCCAACTGCCGCCGCAGCGCCTCGATGTCGGCCAGCTTGACGAAGTCCGCATCCGCCACATCGGCGTCCCGCGTGCCCACTTCGTAGTAGCCCCAAATGACGTTGGAGCCCAAGCCGCGGATCTGCGCCAGGATGTAGTCGGTGGAGGTGAGTGAAATGGTCACCACCAGGATGACGCTGGCATTGCCGATCACGAGTCCCAAGCCGGTCAGCAGCGTGCGGACGCGATTAGCCCGGAGGGCGAAAAAGCTGGAGCGGAGGGTTTCTCTGATATTCACGGGCCAGTTTCTCTCCCAATGGCAGCTTTAGCCGCCCACCTTACCCAGCAGACGCCGGGCTTCCTCACGAGATGGATTGTCGGGAGTGAGTGGACTGTTCAGGTAGCGCTCCAGCAATGCCTTGGCCGCGGGCAGATTGCGCTTGCCATCAATATAGGTAGCGGCCCGCTCATACAGCAGCGCCGGGTCATTCGGGTTCAGCTTTTCCGCTTGGGCAAAGGTCACTTCACTTTCCGCGATACGGCCCCGGCGCGCGAGGAACTTGGCCAAGTCGATGGCCCGGCCAATTTGGGTCGGGGCCAGCTCCATCGCCCGGCGCAACTGAGATTCGGCCCGGGAATATTCCTTACGGCTTTCCGCCAGGCGGGCCTCGGCGAAATGCCGCTCGGCGGGATCGAGGGCGGCAATCTTGTCGATCAACGACTGGGCCTTGGCTTCGCCACCGCCCAAAAAGCCGGGCGCCTGGAGGTAGTAGTCAAACAGATCGTTCAGTGCCTCACGGTAGCGGGGGTTCAGTTCTACTGATTTTTCAAAGGCTTGGCGGCACTTGCTGGCCAGGCCGGGGGCGCTGAACACGGATGAAGTTTCCGCCCGCCGCCCATAGGCGCGGCCCAGCCACAACCAGACGGTGGCGTTACCGGGATCGCCGGCCGCCGCTTTCTCCAGCGCGTCCGAAGCTTTCTTGAACTCGGTTCGTCCGAACCAGCTTTGCCCGATCAAGAGCCAGTCTGCCGCCGTCTTGGCGGCCACGGGGTTCAATTGATTGATCACGCCCTCGTAATCGGCCGCCAGATACAGCTTTCGGGCACGGGCGATCTCCGGCGTGTCCGCCGCGAAGGCTAACGAGAAGCAAAATATCGTACTTAGCAGCAACCGGACCAATTTCCTCAACCTTCCTTCAGTATAAGAGACGGGGCATCCGGACGCTTGGGTTCAACAAGTTGCCCCTCGGACCGGGCATCGAGGGCATTCGGACACATGTTCAAGGTCCAAGGCCGGAGGTTAGCGGGGTAGCCGGACGGCGGAGCGAGGGCTGGGAAACCTTTGCCCTCAGCGGGACGTCCCTTCTTCAGTGCTGTCTTCCGGTGGAGATCACCGGCCAGATGTAGTACCTTGAGAAGGAATTGGCGATTGCTATGACCGATTTTGGGAGGTTGTTCATGTTCCGGAGACTCGGATACTCCACCGTGTTGTTGATGTTCGGCGCTTTGGGCGCGTGGGCGCAGACGTCTTCTCTTGAAGGAGATGTGAAGGGAGAAGACGGCAAGCCCTTAAAGGACGCCATCGTTCTCATTGAGCGCACCGACATTAAGGGCAACTACAAGACCAAGAGCGACAAAAAGGGCCACTGGTTCCACGCCGGCCTGCCGCTGGGCACCTACATCATCAAGTGCGAGATTGCGGGCAAGGTCGTGGACCAGGTTTCCGGCGTCCGCACCCGTTTGGGCGACCCGACGGCGATCAACTTCGATTTGCAGCAAATGGCCGCCAAGCAGAAGGCGATGCAAGCCGCGGCGTCCACCGGTCAGATGACCGAAGAGATGAAGCGCGACATGTCGCCGGAAGCCAAGGCCGCGCTCGAAAAGCAGATGAAAGAGCGTTCAGCGGCCATGGCCAAGAACAAGGCTCTGAACGATGCCTTCAACGGCGGCATGGAAGCCCTGAAGGCACAGAATTGGGCGGCCGCCGTGGAAAGCTTCACCAAGGCCGGTGAAATGGACCCCAAGCAGCACGTCATCTGGGCCCAGTTGGCCGATGCCTATGTCGGCTTGGCCAAGAGCAAGGCCGGGGCCGAGAAGGACGAAGCCGAAGGCAAGGCGCAGGAAATTTTTGCCAAGGCGATCGAACTGAAGCCGGATGATGCCGCCTACTACAACAACTATGCGTTGTCGCTGGCGCGCACCAAGAAGTTCAAGGAAGCCGAAGATAACCTGGGCAAGGCGGCCGCTCTGGACGCCGCGGGCGCGGGCAAGTATTACTACAACCTGGGCGCGATCCTGGTGAACACCGGCCAGAATGAGCCCGCTGGTTCGGCCTTCAAGAAGGCGATTGAACTGGACCCCAACTATGCCGACGCGCATTATCAGTACGGCATCTTCCTCACCGGCCAAGCCAAGGTGAACGCCGATGGCTCCATGACGTTCCCCCCGGGCACGCGTGAGTCCTTTGAAAAGTACATCTCGCTGAAGCCCGACGGTCCGATGGCGGAATCGGCCAAGGGCATGCTGTCAACCATGGGCGGCAAGGTGGACACCACCTACGTCAACCCGGATGCGCCGAAGACCCAGCCTAAGAAGGGCGCTCCGGCCACCACCAAGAAGAAGCAGTAGTTTCCCTCATCAGCCGAAACTAGGCCCAAGGCGCTTCCCTTCACCGGGAGGCGCCTTTGCTTTTGTGAAGAAGCGTGCGCAGATGGGCGGCCAAGCCGCATAATGAACTGAGCGCCAGTTTTCGCGCCCCTATCGCCCGGTGACCCTATGATACGAGCCGCTCTCATCATGTTGGCCAGCATCTTCGTGATCTCAGTGGTCAAGCTGATCTTGAGCACGATGGGACGCATGTTCCAGGAAGCCTCCCAGGAGTCCGCATCCAGCACCACGGCAACCGGTGCCTCGTCGTCCCCTCCGGGCGGCAAGAGTAAGGAACTGAAAAAGTGCGCCGTCTGCGGCACCTACGCCCCGGTGCAGTCCTCCCCCAAGGTGAAAGGCACGGACGCCTTTCTCTGCTCGGATGCCTGTGCCGCCAACTGGCGCGGGTAGCCGCCCGTCTGGCATCCGCTTTGTTCGACAATCGATACTGTGACCATCGGTACTGTGACGCCTGTCAGCTTTTCGCTCGCCGAAATTGCCGCCCAACTGGGGTGTAGTGTCGCGGGCGACCCAACCATCGAGATCCGCTCACTGTCCGGCATGGAACAGGCTGGGCCGGGGCAATTGACCTTTCTGGCCAACCCAAAGTACGCCCACAAGGTAAAGTCCACCCAAGCTTCGGCAATCATCGCCAAAGACCCGATTGACGGCATCGCCTGCCTGCTTTCATCCAACCCGTATCTTGACTTCTCTCGCGCGCTGGCGCTTTTTTATCAGCCGCCCCGTCCGGCCCCCGGCATCCACCCGCTGGCCTACATCGCTCCGTCGGCCACTGTTGGCGAGGGTGCCTCCATTGGGCCCTTTGTGTCGATCGGGGAGCGATGCCGCATCGGTGCCAACGCCCAGATCCATCCACACGTCACGCTCTATGAGGGCGTCACGGTGGGTGATGATTTTCTGTGCCACTCCAACGTCTCCATCCGCGAGTTCTGCCAGATCGGCCACCGCGTCGTACTTCAGAACGGCGTGGTGATCGGCGGCGACGGTTTCGGCTTTGCCAAGGACAGCCAGGGCAGACATCAGAAGATCGTGCAATCGGGCATTGTGGTGATTGAGGACGACGTGGAGATCCAGTCGCTGACGTCGGTAGATCGGGCCACGATGGGGGAAACGCGCATCCGCCGTGGAGCGCGTATCGATTCGCTGGTGCAGATTGGCCATGCCTGCGAAGTGGGCGAAGACAATATCCTGTGCGGTCAGGTTGGCTTGGCCGGGTCCACCATCTTGAAGAAGAATGTCCTGCTAGCGGGGCAAGTCGGTGTGGCCGGACACGTCACCATCAACGACAACGCCATCGTGTACGCCCAATCAGGCATCGGCCATGAGGTGCCCGCCGGAGCCATTGTGTCCGGCTCACCGGCTTTTGATGTCCGGGAATGGTTACGCGCCGCCACGGCATTTCAAAAGCTGGGTGAATTGGTGAGGCGAGTGCGAGAATTGGAAAAACGTTTACCGGCTGAGGATAAATCTTCCGCTTGAGGGACAAACCGAACACATGACACCGGAACATGGTCCGCGCCACCCGCTGGCTTACAAGAACGAAAAGTTTCTCGCCACTTCCGAGGCCCGCTCGGTGCGTATTCTCTCCGAGTACACCTACCCGCTCAGCCAGTTCCGGCGGGAGAAAATCCACGACACGATTGTGTTCTTTGGTTCCGCCCGCATTCAGGACGACAGTAAGTTGCCCGATGGTTCACCCCATCCGCTGGCGCGCTACTACGATGAAGCGCGGGAGTTGGCTCGGCAGATGACGGTGTGGTCTGACGGGTTGGCCAACACCACGCGCCGCTTCGTCGTCACCACCGGTGGCGGCCCCGGCATCATGGAAGCCGCCAATCGCGGCGCGGCCGATGCGGGCGGCAAGACGATGGGCCTCAATATCGCGCTGCCGTTTGAGCAATACCCCAACCCCTACCTGACCCCGGAGTTGAGCTTTGAGTTCAACTACTTCTTCATGCGGAAGTTCTGGTTCGCCTACATGGCCAAGGCGCTGGTGGTGTTTCCCGGTGGCTTTGGCACCTTCGACGAACTGTTCGAACTGGTGACGCTGGCCCAGACCCGGAAACTGGAAAAGCAGTTGATCATCATCCTGTATGGCTCCAGCTTCTGGAACGAAGTGATCAATTTTGAGGCTCTCAGCCGGCACGGTCTGATCAGTCCGGCGGACCTCAAGCTGTTCCAGTTTGCCGATGATACCGAGACCGCCTTCAACCTGCTGCGCGACGGCTTGACCGAGCTTTGCCTGAAGCCAGAAAAGGATCTCCCGGATGAGGAAAGGCTGACGCCCTCCATCGCGCGATCGCGCACCTAAGGATGGCCCGGGAACGATGAAGTTCATCAAAGACATTCAGCGCTTGTGGCAGTGGCTGGGCCGCTGGGGACAAGTGCTGCTCGTGGCGCTGGTGCTGAACAGTCTGCTGTTCAACTTCGGCGGGCCGCAATGGTTGCGCAACATTGCGGGAATCACCGCGACCGTGGCCGGGCTGGTAGTGGCGGCCAAGCTGATCCTAAAGGCCATCCGGCATTCGATCTGGCGCCTGCGCAACCGGCTGATTGTCACGTATCTGTTCATCGGCCTGGTGCCGATTCTGCTGATCGCTACGCTCACCTTGTTGGCGCTGTGGGCGATGTCGGGCCAGGTGGCGGTCTACCTGATCACCAGTGAGTTCAACCGCCGGATGGAATCACTGCGAGGCACGGCGCAGTTTGTCTTGCGGGAGCCGCCAGGCCGCCGCGTGGAGCGGGTGAAACAGATTGGCGCGTTTCTGTCGGAAAATTTCCCGGACCTGAAGATCGTGCTGGCGGACCCGCAGCGCCACACGTACCCGGAAACCACCACCGCCCAGTTGCCCACCGAAAGCTGGAAGGATGCCACCGGACTGGTCTCGAT
>JBIKMK010000299.1:0-5562 GCA_044359315.1 Bryobacteraceae bacterium
TGGGATGCGGATCCCGGCCTGGTAAACCTGCCAGCGGTGTTCATCATCGTCGTGATCACCGCGATCCTGATCCGCGGCGTCCAGGAATCAGCCCGCTTCAATTCAATTGTCGTAGCGGTGAAGCTGACCGTCGTCATCGCCTTCATCGTGCTGGGCTACAGCTACATCAACACCGGCAACTACACCCCCTTCCTGCCCGAGAACACCACCGGTGAGTTCGGCAAGTTTGGCTGGACCGGCGTGATGAGCGCCGCTGGCACCATCTTCTTCGCCTACATCGGCTTTGACGCCGTCTCCACCGCCGCCCAGGAAGCCAAGAACCCCAAGCGCGACATGCCCATCGGCATCATCGGCTCGCTGGCGGTCTGCACGATGCTCTACATCATGTACGCGCTGGTGCTGACCGGTATCGTCAACTACAAGGAACTGAACGTCGCCGCGCCCTACGCCCTCGCAGTGGACCGCATGACCGGCCTGCCGTGGCTGGGTTTCTGGATGAAGCTCGGGTCACTGCTGGGCTTGACCACCGTGATGCTAGCCATGCTGTTCGGCCAGTCCCGCGTGTTCTACTCGATGTCGAAGGACGGCCTGCTGCCCAAGACGTTCTCTGAGATCCACCCCACGCTGCGGACACCCTACAAGTCCAACCTGATCCTGCTGGTGTTTGTGGGCCTGCTGGCCGGCTTTACGCCCATCAGCCTGTTGGGTAACTTGACCAGCATCGGCACGCTGTGCGCGTTCATTGTGGTCTGCATTGGCGTGATCGTGCTGCGGCGGACGCGGCCCGAGCTGCCGCGCCCCTTCCGCACGCCGATGGTGCCGCTGATCCCCGCGCTGGGCGTATTGGCGAACTTCGCGCTGATGTACTCGCTGGATTCGCTGACCTGGACCGCCTTCCTGGCCTGGATGGCGTTTGGCCTGGTGATCTATTTCAGCTACAGCGCCAGCCGCAGCCACTTGCAAAAGGCCGCTGCCCGTTCCTCAGGCCGTTAAGGCCGCGGAATAGACCGGGGCGCCTTTCACGTCACAATGCGTCAACGTGAAGCGCCCCGCCGTCACCTGCAACTTCAGGAAGCCACCCTTCACGCGATGGAACCGGTGCAAGCTCTTGTCTTCGCCGGGCGTGCCGCTGGCGTGCTCATCGCTCGCCGGCCCGCAGCCGAACTCCTGCAGCCCCGTCTTGGGGTCCACCGAGTGATACTGCCAGTGCCGGTCCCCACACAGCACCGCCCCGCGTGACCCCAGCGCCTTCGCCAACCAGGCGCGCATCTCCGCCCCCTCCGCAGCGAACGCCGCATTCGAGTAGTTATCGTTCTTCGTCTTGCGATCCGGCCCCACCCATGGCGTCGGGCTGATCACGATCTTGAAGGTGGCATTGCTCTCGGCGATCGTCGTCTGCAGCCACTCCTTCTGGTCCGCGCCCAAAATCGACTTCGACTTCGAATCCGGGGCCGTATTGGCCGACCGGTAGTCCCGGCCTTCCAGCAGAAAGAACTCCACGTGCGATCCCCAGCGTACCGTGCGGTAAGCCGGATCCGGCATCGGCACCTGTTCCCGGAAGATGCGTTGCCCCTCGGCAAACGTAAAGCCGCCCATCTTGGCGCTGGTCTTGCCGGGCCAGGAATCGTCGTCATAGACGTCGTGGTCATCCTTCTGCCAGTAGCCCGGTACGGAGCGCAGACACTCGGCGATCGACGGCAGCGAGTACATGCGGTGCCAGTGCAGCCGTGCCAGCTCCACTGACGTCACCACCGGCTCTTCGTTGTCGTAGTACACGTTGTCGCCGCAGGAAAACAGGGCCGACGGCGACAAGGCGCGGATGGAGTCGTAGATCTTGAAGCCGCGCGCGGGGTCATCGCGATGCTTGTACATCTGGCACGACAGCATCGTGAATAATGCATCGGCCGGTTCACTGGGCAAAGGCGCGGTGCGGAAGTGGCCCTCCACGGGCGCTTGCCGTTTGGCTTCCACACGGAAGCGGACTTCGCGCCCCGGCTCCAGCCGCGTCAATACCCAGCGCAACGTGTAGTCATTCGAAGCCAGTGCGCGACGCCAGGGTGGCCGCCGTTCGCCCACGGTCACGACGCGGACGGGGCGCTTGCTGCGGATCCAAATGATGGCCGTCGTCGGCGTCACTTCGCCCATCTTGATCGACACGCCCTCATCATTGGCCGGAGCCGCTTCCAAGACGCCGGCAGCCGTGGCCAGCATAAAATCCCGTCGAGTCATTCTTACAGGGTAATGTTTTGGCGCGTACAATTTCTCGATACCGTTTTTGAGGCTGCCGCAAGCACCAGGGGCGAAGCGTGGAAGGAGCGTGGCGGTAAACATTTCTTAAACTGCCCGCCCCAATACTGGTGCTATCCTGCGGGCATGATGTCATTCACCCGCCGGGCTGCGATCGCTGCCCTGGCCCTGACCAGCGCGGCTCTGTTCGCCGCGGACAAGCCCAACTTCACCGGCGAATGGAAGCTCAACAAGGCCAAGAGCGAACTTGGCATGATGGCGGACCGCATGCCGGAAACCTTCGTCGTCAAGATCTCGCATGAAGACCCCACCCTCACCATTGCCCAACCCGGCATGGGTGGCCGCGCGCAGGAAAACAAGATCACCACTGACGGCAAAGAGAGCGTCATGAAGCGTGAAACTCCGAATGGCGAAGTCACCATCAAGTCCACCGCCAAGTGGGATAAAGATGCGCTGGCCGTCAAGACCAACATGAGCTTCAGCCAGGGCGAGATGGAACAGAGCGACAAATGGACGCTCTCAGAAGACAAGAAAGTGCTGACCATTCAGCGCAAGATGTCCTCCCCCATGGGTGAGATGGAGATGAAGCAGGTTCTCGAAAAGCAATAGCGGCTGGCGCTGCAAAGCGCATCCGCCCTCAAGAAAGGCCCACCGGGAGAGATCCTGGCGGGCCTTTTTTGCGTGGACCACGTTTTGCTCTCGATAAATGTTTCGTTCCCGGGGAACTTTCTCGGGAACACGCGCGTAGGACCAGGGTAAGGGAAAGGCTCGACCACCACCATGCGATTTGCCCATCTGCTGTTCGGAGCCCGTTCGGGCCTATTTGGTGCCGGAGTGCTGGGTGCCCACGCCGCTGAACGGATGGCCTGGAAGGCTCAGCGGGCAGCCTGGAAGGCGGAGCGGGCGGCCTGGAAGGCCCAACGCCGGGCGATGCGTGCGCAGCGGCCATTTGTCGTGCGGGCCTTTTCCGGCCTGCTCTCGCTGGCGTGGCTGGCCTTCGCCATGTGGACGGTGTTCGGCTTCGCTTTCGGCGGCCCGGAGTTCAAGGAAGAGTTTATCCGCACGGTCCAACTGGGCGCGGACTTGGCCCGCCAGGCGCTGGAGTTTCTGGCGGCCAGCGCCCGGAGCCTGTTCAACGGCGTCACCGGCCCCCAATAGCCTCAAGCCTCAGTATGGGTAGCGCGCAGTAGAGTGCCCCCTACCGCAGCGCTACTTGCTGGGCCAAACGACGCCCTGATCCTTCTTCGCCACCGGCCCCAGCCCCTTGTAGACAAACCGCTGCACGCGCTGGCCTCGGTAGGTCTCGGTCGTGAAGATGTTGCCCTTGGAATCCGTCGCAATCGAGTGGATGGCATAGAACTGCCCCGGTTGCCGGCCGCCGTCGCCAAACGTGGTCAACTCCTCCAGCGTGTCGCGCAGCATCACGTGGACCCGCTGGTTGGCGCCATCGGCCAGGTAGAGATACTTCTGCTGCGGGTCCTTCGAGAAGGCGATATCCCAAGCCGACCCATCACCCAGCGTGTTCTTCTCCACGAACACTTCCTTGACGTAGGTGCCGTCCTGCTTGAAGACCTGGATACGGTCGTTCGGCCGGTCGCAAACGTAGATGAAACCGTCGTTCGACAGTTCAGCGCAATGCACCGGGCTGCGGAACTGCTTGGCCGGCGGCGCTGCGGGGTCGTATCGGCCCAGGTTGCCATCGTCCGGCTTGTTGCCGTAGGCGCCCCAGTGGCGCTTGTACTTGCCAGAATCGGCATCAAAGACGATGACGCGCTTATTGCCGTAGCCATCGGCGACGATCAACTCGTTGGTCTTGGCATCGACAAACATCTTGGCCGCGCCCTTGACGTTCTCCACGTCATTGCTGCCCTTGCTCTGCGCCGCCTTGCCGATCTGCATCAGAAACTTGCCGTCACGGGTGAATTTCAAAATCATGTTGTCGTGGTAGTAGCCCGTGCCCGCGTTGTAGCCACCGCCCGATGCCGGGCGCGCGTCAGCCGCTTTGGCCGCCGGGTCCGTGCCACGCCCATTGCCGCCGATCCAGACATTGCCCTTATGGTCCACCGTGATGCCGTGGTTGGAATCCGGCCATTCGTAGCCCGCACCCGGTCCACCCCAGTGGCCGACGAGGTTGCCTGCTTGATCGAACTCCAGCACCGGCGGCGCGGGCGAACAGCAGATCGCAGCCGGCGGCTTGGCCGCGGCGTAAGTCTCCATGCGCTCCAGTGAGGCCCCGCGATGGACCACCCAGATATGGTCCTTGGCGTCGACGGTAAGGCCAATGATGTTGCCCACCACCCAGTGGTTCGGCAGCGGCTTGGGCCACATCGGGTCCACTTCAAAGCGCGGAGCCGTGGGTCCGGCGGCCTCAACAGCGGCGCGGCGTTCCAGCAGCCAGGTGCCGCCCGCTACTGCGGCCAGCGTCACGCCATACAGCACCAGCTTGCGGTGTTGACGAATCATCAGGGTCACTCTCCGTTTCGGGAATTTACATTAACATACAGGCTTGACCAAAATTCTACGCCTACCGGTGATGCTGCTCGCAGTCGCAGGCGCAAGTCTGCTGACAGCGCACGACATCCCCAATGAAGTCGCGGTGCAGGCCTTCGTCAAGCCACAGGGCGAACGCCTGTATTTGTTGGTCCGCGTGCCCCTGCACTCCATGCGAGACTTTGCCTTTCCGCAGCGCGGGCCGGGCTATCTCGATGTCGCGCGAGCCGCACCCTTGCTGGAAGACGCGGCCCAGCAGTGGATCGCCGGTGCGGTGGACATCTTTGAGAACGATCGCCCGGTCACGGGACTGCGCGTGATGAAGACGCGGATCGCGCTGGAGTCCGATCGCTCCTTTGGCTCCTACGACCGCGCGCTAGAGAATCTGAGTTCGCCACCGCTGGACGATCAAGCCAACGTCGTCATCAACCAGGCTCTGCTCGATGTCTTGTTTGAGGCACCCATTCAGTCGGACCGCGCCCGCTTTGCCATCCATTCCAAGCTCTCGCATCTGGGCCAACGCGTCGTCACCGTGCTGCGCTTCATGCCCCCCGATGGAGGCGTGCGGCCGTTCGAGTTCACAGGCGACCCCGGCTTGGTCGCCCTGGACCCGAGCTGGTTGCAAGCGTCCTGGCGGTTCGTCGTGATGGGGACGGAGCATATCCTCGAAGGCACGGACCACCTGCTGTTTCTGGTCTGCCTGGTCCTCCCGGTGCGCCGCTTTCTAGGCCTGGTGCCGGTGGTGACCGCGTTCACCGTGGCGCATTCCGTGACGCTGCTGGCGGCGGCCTACAATTGGGGCCCGGACGCGTTGTGGTTTCCACC
>JBIKMK010000300.1:0-5535 GCA_044359315.1 Bryobacteraceae bacterium
GTGCAGTAGCGCTTTCCGCCACCCGCCGCGACCGTTCATAATGGTTCGATTCATGCGGAAGTCATTCATTGCCGGATTCGCCCTATCCGCCTTAGCGGTGCCCAGCGCCTTTGCCGCGGGTGGTACTGAGGTCCTGTGGGACAAGTTCGGCGTCCCCCACATCTTTGCGCCGAATCTCGAGAGCATGTTCTATGCGCACGGCTGGGCGCAGATGCACAATCAGGCGGACCTGTTGCTGAAACTCTATGGCGAAAGCCGGGGACGTGCGGCCGAGTACTGGGGCCCTTCGAACATCGCGGCGGACCGGTGGGTCCACTTGAACGGCGTGCCCCAGCGCGCCCAGCAGTGGTATCAGGCACAGACGCCGGAGTTCCGGCGGTATCTCGATGCCTTCGCGGCCGGCATCAATGCCTACGCCGAAGCCCATCCGGCGCACGCGAGCAGTCAGTATCGCGTTGTGCTGCCGGTTTCGGGCGTCGACGTGGTCGGGCATACGCTGCGGGCGGTCCACTACATGTATATGGGCTCCCAGCAGCGGATGCGGAGCGAAGTGGCTCCGCTACTGCCGGCGCGCCGTACCGCGGAAGCTCGCGAGTTGCTCCAGGAACCCGTGGCCGATGCCGGATCGAATACCTGGACCGTCGGCCCCTCGCGGTCCGCCAGCGGCAAGGCGATGCTGGTGATCAACCCGCATCTGCTGTGGGAGGACTTCTACAGCTACATGGAAGTGCACCTCACCGCACCCGGCTATGACCTCTACGGTGCCCCGCAGATCGGCTTTCCGGTGCCCGTAATCGGCTTCAATCGCCACACCGGCTGGGGTCGCACCGTCAACACTATCGACACGGTGGACTTTTACCGGCTCACCGTCAAGAACGGCAAGTACGAGTACGATGGAGCGCTGAAAGACTTTGAGACCGAAGTGAAGAGCTTCAAGGTCCTGCAGCCCGGCGGAGCGTTGACCACCGAAACCTTCACCGTGCGCCGCAGCGTCCAGGGACCGGTGGTGTTTGATGACCAGGGCGTCACGGTCGCCATGCGCGTGGCGGGCATTGACCGGCCCAAGATGCTGGAACAGTGGTTCCGGATGGGCGGCGCGAAGAATCTGGAAGAGTTCAAAACCGCTCTCCGCATGGAATCAATTCCGATGTGGAACGCCAACTACGCCGACGACCAGGGCCACATCATGCTGGTGTTCAATGGCCTGGTGGCCAAACGCCCGATGGGTGATCAAGCCTTCTGGGCCAAGGTGGTGCCCGGCGACACGTCCAAAACGATGTGGACCGGCTATCACACCTTCGATGAACTGCCCAAGTCCATCGACCCCAAGATCGGTTTCAACCAGAACGCCAATGAGCCGCCGTGGCTCACCACCGTGCCCCAGTTGGACCCCAAGAAGTTCCCCGCCTACATGGCCCCTGGCAACGAGAAGATGCCCACTTACCGGACGCGCCGTTCGCTCCGGATGTTGACGGAAGACAATTCCATCACCTATGACGAACTGGTGGCCTATAAGCATTCGACGCGCATGGAAGCGGCCGATGCCATTCTGCCGGAACTGCTGCAGGCAGCCCAAAAATCCACTGATCCCGCCGTGGGCCGCGCGGCCAAAGTGCTAGCCGCCTGGGACCGGCACACCGACGCAACCAGCCGTGGCGGCGTCCTGTTTCAAGTTTTTGTTGACCGCTACTTTGGCACCAGCGAGACGTTTGAATCAAAGCTCCGCGTCAAGTACGACCCGGCCAAGCCACTCGAATCCGGCTACGGTTTGAATGACCCCGCCGGAGCCGTGCAGGCACTCGGGCTGGCCGCCGCCGATTGCATCAGTCTGTTCGGGGCGCTGGACGTACCGTGGGGCGATGTCTTCCGCTACGAGCGCGGCAAGCTGGACGTCGCCGCCAATGGCGGCCATGGGCGCATGGGGGTCTTCCGGACCATGCAGTTCGGGCGGCGCAAAGGCAATAAGTTCTACGGGACGCATGGTGAGACGTTTGTCTGCGCCATTGAATTCGGCGCGCCGCAGAAAGCCAACTGCCTGCTGGGCTACGGCAATGCCTCGCAAGCTGGCTCGCCCCACATCGAGGACCAGCTACCGCTGCTCGCCGCCAAGAAGCTCCACCCGGTCTGGCGGGAGCGTAAGGAGATTGAGGCCAATCTCGAAAAGAAAGAGACGCTGCGGGCCCGGTAACATCAGCCCATCGCTTGGCCGGCCCTGGGCTCAGATGCCCTTCCCGGACAGAACATGCGGGATGGTTTGGAGCAGAATCCGCAGGTCCAACGCCAGGCTCCAATGGTCGATGTAATGCATGTCGGCCTTCATCCAACTGACGAAGTCCAGCTGGTTCTGGCCCTCCAGCACCCAAAGGCATGTCAACCCGGGACGCATCCGCAGACGGCGGCGTTGCCACTGTTGGTACTGCTCCACCTCCTCCGGCAGCGGCGGCCGCGGACCCACCAGTGACATGTCACCCTTCAGCACATTGATCAGTTGCGGCCACTCGTCAATCGAGAACTTTCGCAGAAACCGCCCCACCGGAGTGATGCGCGGGTCATTGGCGATCTTGAATACCGGCCCATCCATCTCATTCAAGGCCGCCACTTCCTGCCGCCGCTGGGCGGCATCGGCAAACATCGAACGGAATTTGTAGAGCGTAAAGACGCGACCGTTTAACCCGCAGCGCTGCTGACGGAACAGAATCGGGCCCTGGGAACTCAACCGGATGGCCAGAATCACCGCGAGCGACGGAAGTGCGAACACCATGCCCATGGCCAACGTCACGACCACGTCAAAGGTTCTTTTGACGAACAGCAGATATTCGTTGTCGGGCGTCGTGACGAACGTCAGCAGCGGCAAGTCCGACAGCCGGTCCAGCGAGACTTGGGACACCATGTTGGGGAAGAAGTTCACCACCAACCGGACCTTGACGCCCTCGTCTTCACAGGATTCAAACACCTGTTCGAGCGACCGCATTCGTTGCCAGTCGACCGCGAAGATCACTTCATCCACCACGTAATCCTTCAGTAGTTGGTTCAGTTCATCCAATTCCCATACCCGCGCCGAACCGGCTTCGACGAGTGTGGTGGGACTATCCGCACTCTCGCGCACAAAGCCCAGCACGACGGCCGCGGGACCACCCTCAGCCTTCACCAATCGGGCCACCTGCAGGGCCTCGTCTCCGGTTCCCACGATGACGTAGTGCCGCTTGCCGGCCCCGCCTCCCGCCACCCCGCCACCCAGCACCGGCACCAGCAGCCGTCCGGTCACCAGGAACAACGTATTAAGGGCGACAAACAGCAGCAAAGACCGGCTGACATCGCCCAACTTCAGCAGGTACAGCAGGCCGATCATCACCGTGCCACCCCACAGCGCCTGACGAATAATCCGGCTCAGGGTGCGGCCCGTGTCGTGGAAGGCCGGTGCCTGGTAGGCACCCACCGCCAATCCCGCCGCCAGCCAGGTGATGATGACGCCGCATAACAGCTCCACAAACAGTGGCTTGACGAAATAGAACTCCCGCAATGCGGGCAGACTCTGGCGGATCAGATAGGCCACGATAAAGGCCGCCGCCGTCAAAAGGGAGTCGGTGAGGGCCAGCCGGACCCGGAGAAAGGACTTGCGGCGGTTGAACATTACCGTCCGCGCCCTTCTGTCATTCCGCACTGGTTCGGACCCGGAACGAATGGCCGGAAGTGGAACGAAAAGATCATCACCGGAGCGATCAGACTACAAGTATACCGATCCGCCTAAATGCCCGAAACCCGATCAGTGCCAAGATAGCGGGAGTGACTTCCGGCTGGCTGCTCCTCGTTATCCCTGGGTTGATCTGGGGTGCTTCATTTCTGTTCATCGCGCAAGGCCTGCGGGCACTGGAGCCCAACGCGATCACGTTTCTCCGGATCGCCATTGGCTTTCTGACTCTCAGTTGCTTCCCCGCGGCGCGCAAACCGGTGGCGAAGGCGGACTGGCCGTCCGTGGCCTGGCTGGGGCTGCTCTGGTTTGCCTTTCCCTTAAGCATGTTCCCATTTGCGGAACAACGGGTCTCCTCGGCGCTGACGGGCATGTTAAACGGATCCAATCCACTGTTTGCCACCCTGGTCGCCTCACTGATCGCGCGCAAGGCGCCTTCGGCGGGTGTAGCGGTGGGTCTCGCCATCGGCATCGGCGGCACCGTGCTGATGGGCTGGCCCGCGCTGAATGAAGGCCGCAGCAGCACCGAAGGCGTGCTGATGATCATGGCGGCGATGATCTCCTACGGCGTGGCGCTCAGCATCGCGCGATCTTTGCAGCAAAAGTACGGAGCCATGCCCGTCATCTGGCGCGCGCAAGCGGTGGGCTTGTTACTGACTGCGCCTTTAGGCATCCCCGCTTTGGCAACCATCAAGTGGTTACCAGTGCCGTTGGCGTCAGTGCTGGCCCTGGGTGCCTTTGGCACGGCCATCGCCAACGTGCTGATGGCGTCCGCGGCGGGCCGTTTTGGTGCCGCCAAGGCCTCCGGCACGACATTCCTGATCCCAGTGGTCTCACTGGTGCTGGGGGTGGCCATCCTCGATGAGAAAGTGGTGCCGCTGTCGCTGGTGGGCGGCGGCGTGTGTTTGGCAGGGGCATGGCTGATGAAGCGCGCGGCTCACCACTAGCATTCCGCGAACCGGTGGGCTTGCCCCCAGACCAAGCGGTTCCATGGCGGCCCTCTTGACCTGCGGCCTCCGCCCGTGAAATGCTACCCGTCGATGGACCGCCGCACATTTTTCCAAGTCAGCTCCGCTGGAGCGTTTGCCGCCGAGGCCCACATGGCCGCCATGCCCCAGGACACGACGCCGACGCCGCGCCGTGACCTTCGCGCTGGCAAATTGAAGCTGGGCACGCAGCATGGCTTCGCCTCCACCCCCGAAGGCATGAAGATCTGCGCCGCCCTGGGCGTCACGCACGTGTGTGGCGAACTGCCGTCGCGCAAGCTGGACGAAAAATGGTCCGTCGACAACCTGTCGCGGATGCGCGACAACTTTGAGAAGGCCGGCCTCGTCATGGAAATGACGGCGCTGCCGCTCAGTTCGGCCTACATCACGCGGGCCGAATATCCGTCCATCATGGCACCCGACCTACCCGGCGCGATGCCCCGCGACAAGGCCATTGAAGAGATCCAGCAGATCATCCGCAACATCGGCAAAGCGGGCATTCCTGCGGCCAAGTACAACATGTCCATCCTGGGCGTGGTCCGCACGCCGCCCACCTATGGCCGCGGCGGCGCGCAGCTGTCCACGTTCAACTATGCCGCCGGCAAGCAGGAACCGGCGCTGACGGAAGCCGGGCCGGTCAGCCACGAACAGTACTGGGAGCGCATCGACTACTTCCTGAAGCGCGTTGTGCCCGTCGCGGCGGAGAACAAGGTGAAGATCGCCTGCCATCCGCAGGACCCGATGATGCCCAAAGACCGCGGCTGGCGCGGCGTCTTTACGGCGCTCGACGGCGAAGGGTTCAAGAAGTTCATCGAAATCAGCCCCAGCCCTTACCACGGCCTCAACTTCTGCCAGGGCACC
>JBIKMK010000301.1:0-5528 GCA_044359315.1 Bryobacteraceae bacterium
CAAGTGTGATGCCTTCCATGAACGGGTGGCCGGAGTCGAGCGCGGCCCGCATCAAGTCGTCATCGGAGGCAGCCAATTCCGGATCATTGAGGCCCATGCGTTGCGCGATCAGCCGGAAGATCTCCGTGTTGGGCTTGCATTCGCCGGGCGCGGGCAAGGCTGGGCGCGCCATCTGGACGTGATAGTGGCCGTAGGCCAGGTAGAGATCGTTGTGCTCCAGAAACGTCGTGGTGGGCAGCACGATGTCGGCATAGTCGGCGGTGTCGGTGAGGAAATGCTCCAGCACGACGGTGAACAGATCATCACGCTTCAGGCCGCGGCGCACGGCATTCTGATTGGGTGCGATGCCGGCCGGGTTGGAGGCATAGACCACCATGGCGTGCACGGCGGGCTGATCAAGCTCATTGAGTGCGTGGCCCAACCGGGACATGTTGACGATGCGAGCCTCGCGGCCCAGCGGCGAACGCTGCTGCAGGTCCGGCCGTTCCAGCGCATCGGCATTGAAGCGGAAAGCCTGCGACGTGGACAATTGCAGGCCGCCGCCGACATCGCGCCAGGCACCCACCAGAGCGGGCAGCGAAGCAATGGCATGGACCGCCCGGCCCCCTCGCTCGCTGCGCTGGACGCCATAGTTCAAGCGGATGACTGCCGGCCGCGTGGTGGCATATTCGCGAGCCAGGAAGACCACATCTTCGGCAGCGATGCCGGTTAACTGGGCGACGTGGGTGGGCGTGTAGTCGGCCACGTGGGCCTTCAGGTCCGCCACGCCGTTGGTGTGCTGGGCGACGTAGTCCTGGTCGTGGAGGTTCTCGTTCAAGATGACGTGCATCATCCCGAGAGCGAGGGCGAGGTCACTGCCGGGGTTGATGTAGAAGTGACGGTCCGCCAGCGCGCCGGTGCGGGTGAGGACGGGGTCAATCGTGTAGAGCTTGGCACCACGGCGGCGGGCCTCAACGATGAAGGGCCACAGGTGCACGTTGGTGCCGTGGATGTTGGCGCCCCAGGCGAGGATCAGCTTGGAATCAGTGAACTGCTCCGGTTCGGTGCCGTAGCGGTAGCCGACGGCCGCCATCAGGCCCACGCCGCCGGCGGACGAGCAGATGGTGCGATCCAGGCGCGATGCGCCCAGGCGATGGAAGAACCGCCGGTCCATGCCATTGGCCTGGATGCGGCCCATGGTGCCCGCATAGCTATACGGCAGGATCGCTTCCGGGCCATAAGTGTCAGACACCTGTTGCAGCCGCGTGGCGACGGTGTCCAGCGCTTCATCCCAGCTGATCCGCGTGAACTGGCCTGTGCCCTTGGGCCCGGTGCGCTTGAGGGGATGCATCAGCCGATCCGCATGATAGTTGCGGTCGAGATACTGGGCCACTTTGCCGCACAGGAAGCCTTGCGTCACGGCATGATCGGGGTTACCGCGCAGCCGGGAGCCTTTGCCTAGCGAATCAACATCGATCAGGAGCGAGCAGGTGTCGGGACAATCCAGAGCGCAGACCGAGTGCTTGGTTTGGCGGGCAGTGTCGATGGCCATAGATCTAGTGTATTCGCCGGATTGCTCCCGACGCTGCAGCAGGCCACGCTGGGACTATGTTGTACGCACTGGTCTTGCTTGCTCAGGATTTCAGCTTCGCGCCGCCGGACGCGACGTTTCTCGCCAGCCTGAATCTGCGCCAGGTCCGCGGGGCCATCGACAGCCTCGCCCGGGAAGCAGGGATCAAGAGTGCCGCTTCCTGGAAAGTGCTAGACCGGGTGGAGCGGGTGCAGTTGGCGATCACCATGAAGGGCGAAGAGGCGCAGATGCTGGCGTTGCTGGAGGGCCAGTTCAAGGCGGAAGACGTTGAGGAGCTACGCAAAGGTGCTAAGGGGCGCGATGCCATGGACATCAAGCTGCTGGATGGCCGGCGCATCCTGATTGGTGACCGGGAGATGATGACGCCGGGCACGAAGACGTCGATTGCCGGGATGTTCGATGGCCCGTCCATCAAGGGTCAGCGCCGCCCGGCCGGCCCCAGCCTGCCACCGGCGGAATCCGCGCTGCAACAGGCCCTGGAACGCTTGCCGGTCCAGAAATGGCCCGCGCCTCCGCCAGTGGTCCGGCCTCCGGCGGTGGCGGTGGTCCACGGGATGAGCAGTGGGACGTTGACGATGCGGATCGATTGAGACGGCTGCCGGTGGGCGCGGCACAACCTTTACACTAAAGGTTTACCCCAACATGCCTGAACAGCAGTACGATTTCGCCTCCATTGAAGCCAAGTGGCAAGCCGCCTGGGATGCCGACCCCACGCTTTATCAAGCCCGAGAAGACGACCCGCGTCCCAAGTATTACGTGGTGGAGATGTTGCCTTATCCATCGGGCAAGCTGCACATGGGACATGTGCGCAACTACTCGATCGGCGATACGCTGGCGCGCTACATGTGGATGCGCGGCTACAACGTGCTGCACCCGATGGGCTGGGACGCCTTTGGCTTGCCCGCCGAGAACGCCGCGCAGAAGTCCGGGCGTGCGCCGAAGGAGTGGACGCTCTCGAACATCCAGGTGATGAAAGGCCAGCTGAAGCGGCTGGGCTTCGCCTATGACTGGTCCCGCGAGATCGCCACCTGTCTGCCGGACTACTACAAGTGGAACCAGTGGTTCTTCCTGCGGATGCTTGAGAAGGGATTGGCGTACCGCAAGCAGAGCCGCGTGAACTGGTGCCCGGAATGCGCCACCGTGCTGGCCAATGAGCAGGTGGAGAACGGCTGCTGCTGGCGGCACCCATCGACGCCCGTGGAGCAGCGCGAGATTGAGCAGTGGTTCTTCAAAATCACGCATTTCGCCGACGAACTGGTGGATGGTCTGGAAAAGCTGGACCCGGGTTGGCCGGAGCGTGTCCGCAGCATGCAGCGCAACTGGATCGGCCGCAGCGAAGGCACGGAGATTGACTTCACGCTGGCGGGTACAGACCAAAAGATCCGCGTCTTTACGACCCGCGTCGACACCATCTATGGCGCTACCTGCGTCATCCTGGCTCCGGAGCATCGCCTGACCGCGGAACTGGTGCGTGCGGAAGATCAAGCCGTGCTGAAGGCGATGATTGACGACCAGGGCCGCAAGGATCCGGGTGATCTGGAGAAGGCCGGCTTCTTCACCGGCCACTACGCCATCAACCCTTACAACGGCGCGGAAGTGCCGATCTGGGTGGGCAATTTCGTACTGACCAACTACGGCACCGGAGCCATCATGGCCGTGCCGGGTCACGATGAGCGGGACTTTGAGTTCTGCACCAAATACTCGATCGCCATCAAGCCGGTGATCCGCGCGGCATCGGGCGTGCTGGAAGATCCGGTGGTGGTGCCGTTTGTCGATTTTGAGACGGGCGTCGTCGAGAACTCCGGCGAGTATTCCGGCCTGCCGAGCCCTGAAGCATGGGAGAGGATGTCGGATCGCGCCGAGCGCGAAGGCTTCGGCAAGCGCACGATCACGTATCGTCTGCGGGACTGGGGTGTGTCGCGGCAACGCTACTGGGGAACGCCCATCCCGATGATCCACTGCAAGGCCTGTGGTCTGGTGCCGGTGCCGGACGCGGATCTGCCGGTGCTGCTGCCGGACACGATCGAACTGACTGGCAAGGGCCGGTCGCCACTGGAGAACGTGCCCAGCTTCATGAACGTCGCCTGCCCCCAGTGCGGCGCGGCGGCGAAGCGCGAATCGGACACGATGGATACATTTGTCGATTCATCGTGGTACTTCTACCGTTACTGCGACCCGAATAATTCCGAAGCTCCGTTCCGCGGCGAGGTGACTAACCAGTGGTTCCCGATGAACCAGTACATCGGCGGGATCACGCACGCCATTCTGCACTTGCTCTATTCGCGTTACTGGACGAAGGTGATGCGGGATCTGGGGATGGTGTCGAACGACGAACCAGCCGCCAACCTGTTCACGCAAGGCATGGTGCTGGGTACGGACGGAACAGCGATGTCCAAATCAAAGGGCAATGTCGTCGACCCCGATGAGATGACCGGTAAGTATGGCGCGGATACCTGCCGCCTATTTACTCTGTTTGCCGCGCCGCCGGACCAGGACATGCCCTGGAACGAGAACAGCGTGGCCGGTCAGCACCGTTTCCTGGGTCGCGTCTTTCGTTTCGTGACGCGCAACATTGGCGTGGAACGCTCCGGGACCGACGCCGCCGGCCGTCAGGCACTGCGCAAGTTACATCAGACGATTTCGAAAGTCACCGCCGACTTCGACAACCGGTGGCACTTCAACACCTCCATCGCCGCTTTGATGGAGCTAACCAATGAGCTTTACTTGCTGGAAGACAGCATTCCCTCGGCCGTCACAGCTGATGTGCTGGCGGCCTATGTGAAGCTGCTGGCTCCGTTTGCGCCTTATTCGGCGCAGGAACTGTGGGAACTGATGGGCCACGCTGGGCCGGTGTTCAAGCAGCCGTGGCCGGTGTTCGACGCCGCGCTGGCGCTGGAAGACGCCGTTGAGGTTCCGGTGCAGGTAAACGGCAAGCTGCGCGGCAAGGTCACCGTGGCGCTGGATATCTCGAAGGAAGAGTTGGAGACGGTGGCGCTGGCCAACGACAACGTGCGGGTTCACACGGACGGAAAACAGATTGTCAAGGTGGTGGTGATCCCGGGCAAGCTGGTGAATGTGGTGGTGAAGTAGCGGTTCGCCGGGGCGGATTCCGTGTCGCCCCAACGCCTTTGTTTACAACTTGCATTTTTGTTTACAACAGGTAATACTCATGTCCTATGTCCGATTCACCCAGCCAGCGGGACGACTTAACCAAACTGCTGCAGCGGGCGGCCCAGGGCGATAAGCAGGCTGAGGCAGAGCTGTATGCGGCGGTGGCGCCGCGCATCCTCAGGATGGCCGGGCACCTGATCCGTGGTGAGCGACGGGGCTATTCTTTGCAGGCGACGGAGTTGTTCCATGAAGCCTACGGCCGGCTGCGGCTTTCGCAAGTGGACTGGCAGGACCGGCGTCATTTTTACCGGGTGATCTCGACCGTGATGCGCCACGTGCTGCTAGACCGCGCGCGGAGGGGAACGATTGAACGTAAGCGGGCGCGTGTCGAACTGGGAGACTGGGATCGCGTCAGCAATACCGATGCCGAGACGGTGCTGGTGGTGGAAGACCTGATCGTCCAACTGGAGAAGACCAATCCGAAGTGGGCGCGCAGCATCGAGATGAGATTCTATGCCGGCTGCAAGATCGCGGAGATCGCCGGTATCCTGCGTTGCTCGGACAAGACGATCAAGCGGCACCTGAAAGACGGTCTGGAGCGGCTCCAGCAGATCGTGGGGTATGTGCCGCCGGACGATCCATCCCCGGCCGAGGCCGCCATCGCCGCACCGGAGCGGCCTCCGTTTCCCCCTCCCCGATATCCTGATGATCCACCCGGTGTGGCTGTGGCGGTGACCGGGCCGAAGGGGCCTCCCTCACCTCGTCCCCGGGCCGCCGGAGCTTCGACGCCGAGTTAGTGCCATGGCTGATCCGCCCGATCCGCTGTTCTCCTCCAACTGGTCGCGTT
>JBIKMK010000302.1:0-5518 GCA_044359315.1 Bryobacteraceae bacterium
CAGGTCCAATATGGGCCGGTCGATCACCAGAGCCAAACTATTGCCGTGCTTGGTGAGTTTCTTTAGCATAAAGGTATCCACATTGTATCACCATTGGTGCTACGTCGAGATCGCCTCCGCTATGCCCCTTCTACGCCCGCGGCTTCCAGATCTCTTCCAGCATGATCTGCCTCACCTTGTCCATGAAGGGCCGCCCCGCGGTCCAGCCAGCGTCTGGAGGTCCAGTACGCGTTGATCGGGCGTCAACTGCGCTCAGGTCGGCATTCCGGAGAAAAGTACCGTCAGAAAGAAAATGAGGCGACGGGCATAGCCCCATCTTGGCGCGGAAGTTAGCGCGCAAGCAACCCATCCGGTTCTGTGGCGGTACCAGCGCCTCCTCTGGCGGGGCTCTAGTCTGTGAAAAGGCTCCCCGCAGATCTGAAGCCAGTTGAGCTGGCCGAATGGTTGGCGTAGGTGGGCCAGGACGGAGCGTATTCTTCAGACTGGTTGCCCCAAGTTGCCCATCGCGGCCGGGTGCCGCGCGCGAACAACTCCAGGTAAGGTCCTGCACTACAGGCTTCGATCAGATCGTACATCTCGTCAGGTTTGCGCGAGTGCTCGCGCTTACGCGTCTCAATCATATTGACTTGACGACGCCCGGGCGCAAGTGTCCGCGGGCTCTTGCCGCGAACCCCAAACAGGACCACTTCTGTGACATTACGAAAGTAGAAACCCACACCACGTCCATCCGGTCCACCGTCCTTACGAATCTTGGACCAGATGAGGTTCGTTTTGTAGGCGAAGCCCCACGCTTTCATCACTTCTAACCCTTCCGGCAAAAGGGCATTGGGTACCCAAAGGTAAAGATGCGCCACCGTGGCCGCGGCCTCATGCACAGGAATAGATTTAATCTCATCCAAGTTGAGAGTGCCATAGCGGTTCAAACGCCGGTGCTCGGGGGCCACCTTGCCTGTTCGATTTTGGAACTGCCAGGGAGGGTCGGCCAAGATAGCACCGAACCGGCGCCCGGCGAGAGTGGCGCGAAACTCATCAGCGACTCCGGAATTAGCGTCAGCCCTCTGGGTCATACAAACTCCTCTTGATTCCGAACACCAGCAATGGACAGCCCGCGCCGCCCCCACCCTCAATTCGGGGCAAGAGCTTCCCCATATGTGTTGTAGAGGCACCATATGACTGCCCGCGACCCAGCTCTTTGAAAACCGCCTGCAGCTCATCCGCCCGTGTGAGGATGATTCCTACGCTGATTGCTCGCAAATCAAACAGAAGGCGGAAGTTATTGAGGTCGCGATCAAAAAAAGGATCCTTGTTGTTCCACTCGATCTCCAGTGCAACTCGATTCTTGAAGCAGTCTACGGCGTGAGTCGGCGATTCCCGACTATCTCCGTCAACAATCACCTCAGTCTCGAAACCCTTCTCCCGCCAACCAAGTCTGCTCAGCTGTCTGTCTACCCATTTGGCGACTTCACTCTTGCTGCCGCCGCCTGTCGCGATCCACGACCTCCGAAGTCTGAATCGCTGGAGCACTGACACCAAATCAGCATACTCAGCGGGGAAATCGGATTGCAGAATGGCTACGGCGTGCTTCCATTCGTAAACCTCGTAATGTTCACGGATAAACGTCGGGAGAGTTTCGATCGCCACTTGAACAAGTGTACTTTAGCTTTAAAGGGCTAGTGCGAATAGCGCTGCCAACACGCCGCTATTCCTTCATTTCGCCGGAAAGTTTGCTGGCCAACGGCGAGGTCTGCCCGGCGTACTTGTTGCCGGGTTTCTTGCGGTAGGGCATGCTGGATGGGCCGGACAGCTGCTCAAACGTCATGGAGCAGATGCGCATCCCGGGATACAGCGCCACCGGCATAATGCCCAGGTTGGATAACTCCAGCGTCGCCTTGCCCGCCCAGCCGGGGTCAAACAAACCAGCCGTGCCGTGGACAATGATGCCGATGCGGCCAAGAGAAGACCGGCCTTCCAGGCGCCCTAGGACGTCGTCATCCAGTTCCAGCGTCTCGTGCGTGATGGCCAAGGCGAACTCGCGCGGCTGCAGGATGAACGGCTCGCCGTCCGGCACCACGATGGTGCGCATCAGCTTCTGGATCTCCACTTTGTTGCGGAGGTCGATGTAGGGATGCTTGGAATGCTCAAAAATTGAGAACTCGTTGCCCAGACGGAAATCGACTGAGCAACTGCCAAACTGGTCCGGCGGCAACTCCGGTGCGATACGGATTTTGCCTTCGGCCAGATAGCGCCGGATGTCAACGTCGGAAAGAACCATGAAACTGGCAGTGTATCGCCTCTGGGGCGGCCGCTGCTCAGAAATGAGTTCTGGAGAATGGCCAGCGACTTGAATCGGAGGGGCCGTTGGGCCTTTCTTGCGCTCCGGATTGGACGGCCCTGCCGCCGCGACTCTAGAAGTGCTGGAGCAGGTCCGGGAACCGGTCGAGGACCAGCAGTTTGCCGGGGCCCGGGTTCACCAAGTCCATCCGCTCCAGTGACCAGGTCCGTTCATGCGGAACGAACGCGGCGTTCCAGCCGGCGTGCAGGGCGGGATTGATATCGGACTTGGGGCTGTTGCCCACCATCCAGGTGGAATCCAGGCGAAAGCTGCGTTCGGTGGCCAGCTGCTCATAGGCCCGGATGTCCTTTTCGCGGACGATGGCGGCGTGGTCAAACAGATGATCCAGTCCGCTCCGTTCGATCTTGGCCTGTTGTTCCGCGGGAGCGCCCTTGGTGAACAACACCAGTTCATGACGCTCGCTCAAGGCCATCAAGGTTTCCGCAACGCCGTCCAGCAGAACAATCGGATGGTTCAGGATGTCGAGCGCGAAGGCCGTCACCTGATCCAGGTCGGCCTCCGACACCGGCCGCTCCGCCAGCGCCGCCAGGCACTGCCGCAGGTTGCGCGAAAAGTTTTCGGCGCCATAACCGTGGATCTTGATGTTCTCAATTTCGATGGCATCCAGATGGTCCCGCACCTGGTCTGCGTCGAGCGTCGAGTGGGCCAAAAAGTCGTGGAAGCGGGCGAAGGCCTGCTCAAAATAAATGTTGTTCTCCCACAGGGTGTCGTCGGCGTCGATCACCAGGTGCTGGCGGCGGATCATCGGCTGCTTCTAGTCCCCCTCGGTCTTCAGATGTTTGCTGTGCCCGTTCTTGGGGGCCAGGGCGCGCATCTTGTCGGTGAGTGCCTGGGCGGCCATCGTGCGGGGCAGCGTCTTGGTGAGATGTTCGATCCGGTCCGCCTCTGACCGCAGTGTCAGCACCACCTGCTTGATCTCGACATCTTCGACGTGGCGGGCCACGTCAAAACTCAGCCGCGGGGAGAAGGGGTCAAGCGTCAGGTCGGGCTGGATGCGTTGGGCCAGCTTGACCAGCGCCGCGCGAGCTTCCGGGTCCCCCAGATTCGCGTCCTCGTCATCATAAATCTCAATCCGGGCCCGCAGATAAGGCAGTTCATCATCGATCGACTCGATCTCAAACCGGCGGCGGCCCACTGTCAGGATGTCCAAGCGGCCGTCGTCATAGCGCTGTAGGATCTCCTCCACGGTCGCCGTGCATCCGCAGTTGGCGATGCCTTTCTGGTTGGCCAGCACTACGCCGAACTCGATGCGTTCAGCCAGCACGACGCGCATCATTTCGCGATACCGTTCCTCGAAGATGTGCAACGGCAAAGTCACACCGGGGAACAGCACCACGCCGAGCGGAAACAAGGGCAGCAAGTCAGGCCGCATTCTCGTATTATCCTTCTTAAGAAGTGCGGATCGAAGGCAGCGTTGTTTTGGTCACCGGAGCGTCGGAAGGAATTGGTGCTGCTTGCGTCGCCGAGTTGCAGCGCCGGGGTGCCCGCGTGGCCCTGGTGGCCCGCACCGAGTCGCGTCTGAAGGCGCTGGCCAGACCCGAAGATCTGGTGATCACCGCCGATCTTGCGGACCCCGCCAGCCGCTCGACCGTGGTGGCCCAAGCCCTGGCCCACTTTGGCCGGATCGACATTTTGATCAACAACGCCGGCCTGGGCGTTTCCGCACCCGCCTGGCGCGCGCCGGATGAACAGGTGCGCTACATGTTCGAGGTGAATTTCTTTGCCGCCCTGGGCTTGATTCAGGCGGTGGTTCCGGCGATGAAGAAGCAGCGGTCCGGCATGATTGTCAACGTCGGCTCCACGGCGGGCAAGATTGCCATGCCGTGGTTCACGCTCTATTCCGCCACCAAGTTTGCGCTAGGTGCCTTGACCAACGGGCTGCGGATGGAACTGGCCCACCATGGAATCCGGGCCCTGATCGTGTGCCCGGGCTTTGTCCGGACGGAGTTCCACCGGCACGTGCTGGGGGGGCCCCCCAATGGAGCGCAACGCCGCGGCCGCCCCGGCGAAGTGACGGCGGAAGAGTGCGCCCAGGCGATCATGAACGGTATCGAACGCAACAAGCGGACTGTGGTGATCCCCCGGATCGCCTGGGCGCTGATTGTGGCGTCGCGGTTGTTTCCCGTCACCGTCGACAACATCTTAAGGCGCGCCAACTGGTTTATGTCTGAAGAACAGGAGACCTCTCAACCGTGATCTTGCGCCTCAAGCGGACGCCAGGAATTTACCTGGTCGGGTTTATGGCCACCGGCAAGTCCACCGTGGGCCGGTTGTTGGCCGATGAGTTGGGCTGGTACTTTGTCGACCTCGACGAGCAGATTGAACAAGCCGCCGGCAGCAGCATCAGCCACGTTTTTGAAACGCAAGGCGAGGCAGTGTTCCGGCAGATGGAACACGAGCGGCTGACGGGGGTGGTGCGGAAAGTAGAATCCGGCAAGCCGCACGTCGTCGCCCTGGGCGGCGGTGCCTTTGCCCAGGACAACAATTACCAGTTGCTGGAGAACAACGGCGTCACGATCTGGCTGGATTGCCCGCTGGAGGTGCTGGAGCGGCGCGTCGCTCGCGCGCAGCACCGCCCGCTGGCTCGCGATCTGGAGCGGTTTCGCAGCCTTTATCAGGCGCGGCGCGAGGCCTACGCCAAGGCCGACTATCGCATTGAAGTGGGCGATGCGGACGCGACCGTCCACGTGCAGTCCATCATGAAACTGCCGCTCTTCTAGAAAGGCCGCATGAGCACCGCAACTGGCGAAACTCTGGCCCGACTGCGCCGCGATGCGGTTGCAGTTTTTGAGGCCGGCGTGCGGGCGGCGGACCCGCATCGGGCAGTGCGGGCAGCCCTGACCGGAGAACGCGCGGAGCGGGTATGGGTGATTGGTGCGGGCAAAGCCACCGCCGCGATGGCCCGGGCAGCGGAAGACTATTTCGGCTCCGCGATTGCCGGCGGCGTCATCAACATCAAGGATGGCCACAGTGAGCCGCTGCAACGGATCGAACAAGTGGAAGCCAGCCACCCGTTGCCCGATGAGCGCGGCGTGGCCGGGGCGCGCCGTATCGCCGCGATCGCCCGCCAGGCGCAGGCCGGGGACTTGGTGCTGTGTCTGATTTCCGGCGGGGCATCCGCCCTGATGCCACTGCCCGCCGAAGGCATCACTCTGGCGGAGAAGC
>JBIKMK010000303.1:0-5510 GCA_044359315.1 Bryobacteraceae bacterium
GCAGGTTCGGGAGGGTCAATCTTTTCGATCGACAGCTCAACCTGGTCTTCGACAAAAATGAAGACATCACGGATCGCATTCTCCGAGCGGGCCGTGGTGAGAACCGCATCCCAACGGACAAGGCACTCTTCCGGGTTGAATTCGTTCAACTCCGGCAGATGGTCGATGTGGGCCATCAAGCAGAGGTCGCCCAGTTCGGCCAGTTCCCGCAGGAGCAGGACGCAGTTGGTGCCGTTCAGGAAGATGCTGGGCGATGGAGTGATGGAGATCCGAAAAGTCTCGCGCTCCGCGGCGGCGGACTGCTCTGGGCATTGACCGGCGGAACTTCCGGTGGAGGGAGTGCTCGCCGGGGACGGCGGCGTTGCGGGGGCACACTTTTCGCGCAACTGATCGAGAATGGCCCGGCCCGGAGCGGCCAGTTGCTGGGCTTCCTCCGGGGAGGCGTTCAGCAACTGTTGGATGTGGTCCCGCGCATCCAGCGCGATGCCGGTTAGCTCCGGGGTTAGCCGCAAGCGGCCCTCGCGTACGTTATCGAAAGCGGTCTCAAACTCATGCGTGAAGGAGGCGATGGCATCGAAGCCGAACATCGCGCCGGAGCCCTTGATGGTGTGGAGTGCACGGAAGGCCCGAGCCACCAGTTCCGGGTCTTCGCCACTGCTTTCCAGCTCCAGCAGCGTCACTTCCAGATCGGCCAGAAGCTCGGCGGCTTCTTCCCGATAGGCCGCACACAATTTGTCGTTCATCCCAGCACCTTCTTCACCACTGCCAGCAACTGGACAGCGCTGAACGGCTTGACGATCCATCCCGTGGCGCCAGCCTGTTTGCCCGCCAGCTTCTTCTCTTCCTGCGCCTCGGTGGTCAACATCAGCAGGGGGATGTACTTGTAGGCCGGGTTGGCGCGAACGCAGCGGATCAGTTCCAGGCCATCCATCTTGGGCATGTTGAGATCCGTGATCACCATGTGGATGGGGCCCCGGAGGCGCGCCAGAGCATCTTCGCCGTCTTCCGCCGAAACTACTTGATAGCCGGCGTTGCGCAGGGTGAAGCCCACCATCTGCCGCATGCTGGCCGAATCATCTACCGCCAGAATTGTCTTAGTCACAGATTCTCTCCTGCCGCAGGGCCCTGAACGCGGGGTGTGACTGAAAGCCGGTGGTGTCGACGATTTCCCGGAACCAGTCCGGCACCGCGCTTAAAGTGAACGACAAGTTATTGCTCTGGCAGGTGCGCTGGACCGAGCAAAGCAGTTGCAGCCCGCACAGATCGATCCCCGTTAAGGCCGCCAGATTGAGGACCATTGGCGGTGAACCGGTGCTGATGGTTCCGGCCAGTGCCTGGCGCACCGGCTCAGCGTTCATCAGGCAGAGTTCGCCCTGCAAGTGGACTAACTGGTGATCGTGGGCTGGTTCGATGCGGATATCGCTGGGCTGGTCTTGATTCATGTTTCCCTCGCTCAAAATAGTTCAATGTTGTCGCCGAACTCCGTCGGCGGCGCGGCCACGGCGGTCCTGGATTTGCTCGGTGCCGCGTTGGATGACGGGGCACCCGAGAGAGTGCGTTCGATGTTTCTTTCAGCGTCCATGGTGTAGAGGCCCTCAGTGAGTTGGCGGGCATAGCGTCCCCGCTCCGCGGTGGCCTCAGCGGCGCTGGCTCCGGTTCCGGCCACGACCTGGGACAGGATGGCCAGGGTCCGGGAGGCGCCACTTTCCATAACGGCGTCAGCGGAGAGAGACCGGCGGAGAGACAGAATCTCGCCACCCAGTTCATCGGCGCCCCGGATCAACGATTGGACAATGCGGCTGCTCTCCTGACGGGCGGCGCCGATCTCCATGATGGTGTGGGTGATGCGGTCGCGGAGCGCAGCGGCGGCAGTTTCGACCGCCTGCTGGCCGGCACCGGCCATGGTGTGGGCCAGCCCGGTGGCAGCCGATTGCACGTCCCGCAGAGCGCGGGCGGCGTTGGCCGCGCCCAGCGACGCCTCCTGCGAGACGCCGCCAATGCCGGCGGCCACCGCCTCCATCATCGAGCCGGATTCATCCAGGCGAACCGCGTGAATCTGCGCATTCAAGGCCAGGCGCAACATCTGCAGACCGACAACTTCAATCTCCTGGACGAAGCCCTTCATGCGGGCGCAAGCCTGGTCCGTGTCGCTGGCGGCCTGGCTGAGGGTGGCGCGGGAACCGATCCAGTCTTCTAAGGCCACGCTGACCGACTGAAGATCGTCGCTGATGCTCCGCGCCGCGGCGGCGCTGTCTGATCTGGCGCTGTCTGATCCGGCGCAGTCCGATCCGGCACCGCTGGCTAACGCGCGTGCGGAGGTACCGAAGGCCGCGACGGAGTAGTGCAAGCAGTCCAGTTCCAGGCGTATCCCGTGCACCGCGCGCATGAAGCTGTCACGGGTATCGGACAGTTGCGCAATCTGGAGTTCCACCGCACCGGCCGCTTCAGCAGGTAGCGCGTGCGGCGAACGCGCGGCCAAGTCATCAGCCAGCGACTTCAACGCCAGCGAGACATGTTCCATACGCTGGCGGGCGGCGTCATGGAGTTGCAGCGCCACCACGATCTCGCCCGTGCGCTCCACCATTTGGGTATAGGCCAAGTGGGCTTGTGCTGAGACTTGGCGCATCTTCACTTCGGTGGCCTGCAGGTCAGAGATGCCGGCGGCGCAGGCCGCCACTAGATGCACCAGGTCTTCGCGCTGCCGCGCCTCCGGCTCAGCCACGGCGGTGTGAGTTTGGCGCAACCGGCGGCAAAGGTCATCCACCGAAGAGAGGATGGTGTCGGACTTCTCTTCTACGCTGCCCGTTAACTGAACCACTTCTTCGGCCAGCCCCTCAAATTCTCCGGCCAGCGAGTCCAGCCGCGCGCTCTCGATGCGGGTCATGATGCCCACAACCCGCAGCTTTCGGAGGGCCGATTTCAGATCACGGACGGGTGCGCCAACCGCCCTCACCACTGGGACCAGCTCGCTAAACAGATTGGCGTAGTTGTTGGCTTGCGCCGCGGTGGCTGCCCAGGTGCTGACGTCGTTCAGCAGTTGGGTGAGCGCGTGCTCCCGCTCGCCGCCGGCGGAGGAGGTGACTTGGGCCAGCGCTTCGGCCTCGGTACGGGCCTGCGTGGCGATCCCTTCCAGCTTGGTGCCGACGCTGAGAAAATCCCGCTCCGTCACGTGGCTGAGCCCGTCCAGCTCCCCGCCGGCCACGCGGAGTTGCTCCGCCAGTTGGCCCCGGTGTTCCCGCCGTAATGTCCACCACCAATGCCGAGGATTCATTAGCAGGCTCCCAGCACCGCCCCCGCCATCGCGCCTAGCGGCAGCACCCGCCCGGCGGCGCCCAGCTTGATGGCTTCATTCGGCATGCCAAACACAACACAGGTGGCCTCATCCTGGGCGAAGGTGGTGGCGCCGGCCTGCTTCAACTCGAGCAGTCCCTGGGCGCCGTCATTGCCCATCCCGGTCATGATGGCACCGACGGCATTAGGCCCCGCATAGCGCGCGGCCGACCGGAACAGAACATCGACACTGGGCCGGTGGCGGCACACCAGCGGACCATCGCGGACCTCCGCCAGATAGCGCGCACCGCTCCGCTTGAGCAGCAAATGGCGGTTCCCGGGTGCGATGAGGGCGTGTCCGCGCAACACGGTGTCGCCATTTTCGGCTTCCTTCACGGAGATGGCACACAACGAATCGAGCCGCTTGGCGAAGGCCGTGGTGAACTTTTCCGGCATGTGCTGGACGATCAAGATGCCTGGCGAATCGGGAGGCATGGCTTCCAGAAACACCCGCAGTGCTTCGGTACCGCCGGTTGAAGCACCCACCAGGACAACGCGCTCCGTTGTGCGGGCCATGGCCGTGGGTGGGCGGTGGGCTAGAACGGCGTCGGCTGTCAGCGCCTTTTCAACGTGCCGGTACTTGGTTAAGCGGGCACCGCGGGCGGCCTTGACAGCCTGACAGAGGATCTCGCGTGATTCGCGCAGAAACTCCTGCGTGCCCAGCTTGGGCTTGGTGACGATATCGACGGCCCCGTACTCCAGTGCTCGCAGGGTCGTCTCGGCCCCGGCTTCGGCCAGGCTGGAACAGATCACCACCGGAATGGGATGCTGCGCCATTAGCTTCTGCAGAAACGTCAGGCCGTCCATGCGGGGCATCTCGACGTCCAGAAGGATGACATCGGGGATCTCTTCGCTGATGCGATCGGCTGCCACAAACGGATCCCCGGCGGTGGCCATGATCTGGATTTCAGGATCGCTGGTCAGTACTTCAGCGAGCGTTTGCCGGACGACGGCCGAATCATCAACGATCAACACGCGTACAGGTTTCATGGTGCTTCCTGGCGGGCAAACGTGCCCGCATGGCTATCTAGGTGCTTGACGAAAACATCGCCCGTGGTGGAATGAAACTCAATCAACCGGCCCCGGTGACCGCCGACACAATGGGCCAAGGCGTACAGGCCGTTCGCGGCCAACAGCGTTCTTGCCGCCTCAATGTTCCGCTGGCCGACGTGATAGCCACGGGTGGCGCTTTTGTTCTCAAACTGGTCTGCGCCGCCGAACAGTTTCACTTCCATTTCTTCCAGCCGGGCACCACGGCGGAGGAAGTCAGCCAGCACGATCTCGATGGTGGAATCGACATAGCGCTGGGCTTCGGGACGCGGGAGGGTAAAGGCCGGGGACCCGGCTGCCGGCAACAGGCAATGCGACATCGCCGCCAAGCCGAGCCGGGGCACCCGGAACACCACGGCTACGCAGGAGCCAAGAATGGTCCGGACACGCGCGGGCGTTTGGCCCAAGTAGAGCTCCGCCGGCTGGAGAAACACATTGAGCATCACCGCCGTCGGCTCAGGCATTCAGCCTCCGGTAGACCGTGGGCGTCACTTGGGCCAGCGGCAGATCAAGGCCATTCAGTGACTCCGAATGGCCCATCATCAGAAAGCCGCCCAAGCATAAGTGAGACACGATGCGTGTCAGAATCATCTGCTGCTTGGGGCGGGTGAAATAGATCATCACGTTGCGGCAGAACACGATGTCCAGCGGTTCGCGAAAGCCGTAGTCTTGATCGATCAAGTTGAGCGGGCGGAAGCTGATGTGATGCCGCAGTCCGGGGGCCATCCGCACCAGGTGCTTGCTGCGGTCCTTGCTGCGGAGCATGTAGCGGCGCCTCAGTTGGAGGGGCACGGGTTCGACCGCCGACTCTGGATAGACGCCACGCCGCGCCGTTTCCAGCACGCCGGTCGAGATGTCCGTGGCGTCGATCTGGAAGCGATAGTCGGCGCTGGGCATGGCCGCAGCGCATTCCGATAGCACCATGGCGAGCGTGTAGGGCTCTTCACCGGTGGAACTGGCCGCGCTCCACACCCGGAGCGGGCGGCGGAGGCCAGCACCACTCTCGGCTAGCGTGGGCACGGCGTGATCGGCGAGATAGTCAAAGTGCGCAGGTTCACGGAAGAAGTCCGTCTTGTGCGTGGTCACCGCATCCACCAGGCTGTCCCATTCGCGGGCCCGGCCCTCGGGCC
>JBIKMK010000304.1:0-5501 GCA_044359315.1 Bryobacteraceae bacterium
CCGAACGGACCCGGGAACTGGCGGCGGCGCGGGATCAGGCAGTGGAGGCGCTGGAAGTGAAGTCGGTTTTTCTGGCGACGGTCAGCCATGAGGTCCACACGCCACTGAATGGTGTGATGGGCTTATCGGACCTGCTGGCCGACACGCCGCTGACTGCAGAGCAACGCGACTTGGTGAACAACCTCCGGGGTAGCGCCGCCGGCCTGATGGTGATCGTGAATGACATCCTCGATCTGTCCCGGCTTGAAGCGGGCAAGTTCTCGTTGGCCCGGGAGCCGTTTGACCTGCTGGCCGTGATCGATCAGTCAACGCGACTGTTTGCCGGGCAAGCTCGCCAGAAAGGGCTGGAATTGAGCTGTAGTGTCCCGGACGAAGCGTGCGTGCGGGTGGTGGGCGACGCCGGGCGGTTGGGCCAGATCATGGCCAACCTGGTGAGCAATGCGTTGAAGTTTACCTACCAAGGTTCGGTTCGGGTTACGGCCGAGCAGGTAGAGAAGATCGCGGAACAAGTGCAGATCCGCATCAGTGTCCGGGATACCGGCATCGGCATTGATCCGGGCGTGGCCGGACGGCTGTTCCAACCCTTCACGCAGGCCGACGGCAGCGCGGCGCGGCGTTATGGTGGCACGGGCCTGGGCCTGTCCATTTCGCGCGGCTTGGCTCAGCTGATGGGGGGCGACGTGGGCTTTGAGAGCCGGCCAGGCCATGGATCGCACTTCTGGGTGATGATCCGCTTACCTTTGGCGGAACTAGCAGCCCCCACTACGGCCGCTGTTCCACAGCAGGCAGAGGCGGTCGCAACGGAACCGGTGGACGGCGGGCAGCCGAAGGAAGCGGTTGGCGAAACTGTTGGCGAAACACCTGTGGCGCAGACGAAAGCCGGGCCTACGCGTCCATTGATGCCGCAGCAGGCGGCGCAGGTGCTGCTGGTGGAAGACAATCCCATCAATCAGCGAGTGGCCCTGGGCCTGCTGAAGAAATTGGGCTATCAGGCGCAGGCGGTGGATGGCGGTGAGGCTGCGGTTACGGCTGTGCGCGAAGGGTCTTACGATCTGATTCTGATGGACTGCCAGATGCCGGAAATGGATGGCTATGAAGCCACCGCCGCCATCCGTGATCTACCTGCGCCCGCCTCATTGACGCCCATCATCGCGCTGACGGCCAACTCCATGCCGGGCGACCGGGAACGTTGCCTGGCGGCGGGCATGGACGACTATCTCTCGAAGCCCGTTCAGCTGACGCGGCTGGCCGAAACCCTGGAGCGCTGGCAAGGCGAAGCCTGCGGTGCGGTCCCGGACGAGCCCACCGCGGCTACCCAGCCCGGGAATCCGGGCGTCGATAATGCTACCGTGGTTAAGTAGTGTCGTCCGCTTCTGAAGGGCTGCTGAACTTTCATCTTGAGCATTACGACGGTCCACTGGACCTGTTGCTCGATCTGATCCGTAAGCAACAGCTCAACATCCACGATATTCCGATCGCCCAGATCACGGCCCAGTATCTGGCGTTTATGGAGCAAGCCGCGGCCATGGATTTTGAACTCTCGGCAGAGTTCGTCTACATGGCAGCGACGCTGATCCATATCAAGTCGAAGACGCTGCTGCCGCGCGACCCGGAACTGGAAAAGATTGCCCCGGAGGAAGATCCGCGGCAGGAACTGGTGGACCGGCTGCTGGAGCACGAGCGGTTTAAGAACGCCGCCGAGATGTTGCAGCAGAAGCGGATGATCGAGGAAGCCGTCTGGTCCAACCCGCAGATCCAGAAGTTTGTGGATGAGGTGGAGGAGCCGGGGCTACAGGTAACCCTGTTTGACCTGGTGCAGACGTTTGAGAAGGTGCTGGAACGGATCAAGGCCCGCCCCACCTATTCGGTGGACAAAGAAGAAGTGACGGTGCCGGACATGATCAACCACTTGCGCGACATGTTTGCCGCCGGAGCCAAGTCCGACCGGGTGTCCGCCACGCGCCTGTTTGAGCGTCAACGGAGCCGCCGCGGAATGATCTGTTTGTTCCTGGCTATTCTGGAACTGGTGAAGCGGCAAGCCTTGGCACTGGCCCAAAGCGAAGCATTCGGCGACATTGACCTGAAGCGCGCCGGGGGCTTTGACGCGGCGTTTGCGGAGTTGTCCGCGCCCACAATTGAAGAAGAGTACCGATAGTAACCGATGGAAGATATTGTTGACATTGGCGCGCACCGTGACGCCGCCGGAGAAGCAGCGCCGGAGCCGGCGGGCCAGGAACCCGCATTTGCGCTGACCGGGGCGTCAGCCACCAACCAGCCACCTGAGATTGACCCGCAGTTGAAGGGCCTGCTGGAGGCCGTGGTCTACCTCACCGACGAGCCGCTGGCCGCCGCGCAGATCGCCCTCGCCGTGGGCCGCCCGCTGAATGAAGTGGAAGCGACGCTGGCCGCTCTGGTGGCGGATTACGCGCAGCCTGACCGTGGTTTGAGCATCCGGGAAGTAGCCGGCGGCTACAAGATGTCCACCAAGGCCGAACATCACGAAGGTGTCCGCGCGTTCGTCAAGAGCTTGAAGCCGGCCTTTAAGCTGTCGCTCGCCGCACTGGAGACCCTGGCTGTCATCGCTTACAAGCAACCCATCACGGGCCCCGAGATCATGGAGATCCGCGGCGTCCAGGGTGCGGGCGTGTTGAAGACGCTGCTGGACCGCAAGCTGATCACCACCGCCGGCCGCAAGGCCGTCATCGGCAAGCCGATTCTCTACAAGACCACCAAGGACTTTCTGCTGCAGTTCGGCTTGAAGGATCTGGCCGAACTGCCAACGCTGAAGGAGTTTGAAGAGCTGCGGCGTTTGGCTTTGTCCGACGAAGAGCCGCTAGGCTCCGGTCCGTCGGAAACACCCGCTACCGAGGCGGAAGCCGCAGCGGATCAAGCCGTGGCTGATCAGGCGGTGGCGAAAGCGGCCGAAGCAGCGGAGGAAGCTACGACCGCCCTGCCGGAACCCGTAGCCGAGGAATCCGCGGCTGCCCCCGAACCGCAACCCGAACCACCGTCATCACCCGAATCATCACCAGAGTCAGGCAGTACCCCATGAGCGCTGAGCGCCTTCAAAAGATAATCTCGCAGGTTGGCCTGGCCAGCCGCCGCGCCGCGGAGAAGATGATCCAGGAAGGCCGCGTCACCGTGAACGGCCTGATCGTCAGCGAATTGGGCACCAAGGCCGATCTCGAAACCGACCACATCAAAGTGGATGGCAAGCTGATCAGGAAGCCGGGCAAGCTGGTCTACCTGGTGTTCAACAAACCGCGGGCGGTGGTGACGACATTGTCGGACCCCGAGGGCCGCCAGACCGTGGTGAAGTTTCTGAAAGGCGTCAAGGAACGGGTCTATCCGGTGGGGCGCCTCGACTACTACAGCGAAGGGCTGCTGCTGCTGAGCAACGATGGTGATTTCGCCAACGCCATCATGTCCAAGCGCAGCCAACTGGTGAAGACCTACGTGGTGAAGGTAACCGGCGCGCTAACCGTCGAACAGGAAGATAAGTTCCGCACCGGCATCTCACTGAACGGCCAGCGCACGGCCCCCGCGGGGCTGAAGATGATCAAGCCGGCCACCAACCCCTGGTATGAGGTGCAACTCACTGAAGGCCGCCAGAACCAGATTCGCCTGATGTTCAAAAACTGCGGCCGTTTGGTGGAGAAGCTGCGCCGCGTCAAGATCGGCTTCTTGAAGCTGGACATCCCACCCGGCGAGTTCCGGCATCTGACACCAGACGAAGTGGCGAAATTCCGCCGCGTCCTGAAGCTCGATACGGGTAAAGAATAGCCGTCCTCATGACGATTCCTGAACTGTTGAGCAACTCCAAAACTATCGCCGTGGTGGGCCTATCCAGCGATCCGTTCCGCCCCAGTTACGGGGTGAGCGAGTACATGCAACAGGCAGGCTATCGCATCATTCCGGTGAACCCCAAAGAGACCGAAGTGTTGGGCGAGAAGGCCTACGCGAAGCTGAGTGATATCCCCTTCCCCGTCGATATCGTCAACATCTTCCGCCGTCCCGTGGACGTGCCGCCGGTAGTCGACGAGGCCATCCGCATCGGGGCCAAATCGATCTGGATGCAATCGGGCATCACGCATGCGGAAGCCGCCGCGCACGCGGAAGCCGCCGGCCTGACGGTGGTGATGGACCGCTGCATCATGATTGAACACCGGAGGCGTTGAGATGTTGGTGCTGGTCGCCGGAGCCACCGGCGCAGTAGGTACAGAACTGGTGCGGGAATTGATGGCCCGACATCACCGTGTACGAGGGCTATCGCGCCACGCCTGCAACATTGCCGACGAAGCCGTTCAAGCCGATGCCACCGCCACTGATCTGACCGGCGTTTGCCGTGGCGTGGACGTGGTGATCTCCGCCCTGGGTGCGTCGGTGAGCCCCAACGCCCCCGAGAAGCGCAGCTATGACGCGGTGGACTACGTGGGCAACTCGCGCTTATTGGCGGAGGCCAAGCAGGCGGGCGTCAAGCGGTTCATCTATGTTTCGGTGCATGTCGAAGAGGGTTACCGGAACAACGGTTACATCGCCGCGCACGAACGGTTTGTTGATGAGCTGCGCGCGTCCGGCCTCTCCAGCACCATCATCCGCCCCACGGGGATCTTTTCCGCGTTTGCGGAGATCTTGAACTATGCCCGGCAAGGCCCGGTCCCGGTGCTGGGCGATGGAAGCGCCAAGTCCAACCCGGTGCATGAAGCGGACGTCGCGTTGGCCGCCATCAACGCCCTGGAATCGGGCCCGGCGGCGATCGACATCGGCGGGCCGGACATTCTGACGCGACGTCAAGTGGCCGAGGAGATGTTCCGCGCGCTGGGCAAGAAGCCGCGGATCCTGTCGATGCCGGTGGGTGTCTTTGGCGTCCTCACGAAGCTGATGAGTTTGGGCTCTCCTCGAAAGAAGGAGCTGTTTGATTTCTTGAAGGCAGTGGCCGTCACCGATTCCGTCGCTCCGGCGCTAGGCAAGCAACGGCTGGCGGATTATCTGCGCCGCAAAGCCTGACCGCTCCCACCCATTCGCGCCTGGGGCGTCATACCGGATAGAATTGCGAAGGCCTGCTGCTTCACCAGTTGCCGGGCCCGACCATTCACCCCATCATGAAGGCATCCCAGAAAACCAAAGCGCTTACCTCTGCCACGCGCGGCGCGGAGTGGCTGCTCAGCCATCTGCAGGCTGACGGCTCCATCACCGGCGGGTCCGACTTGCGGGCCTACTACAAGACTCCTTTCGCGTTGATCGCAAGCGGCCATGTCACGCAAGCCGAGCAAGTGCTCGACTACGTGGAGCAGCGCTACTTGCTGGCCAGTGGCGACCTGGATGGTGCGGGTGTGCCGTGGTTCTCGATCTACCGCACCTATCCACACTCCTGGCTGTGCTGCGCGGCGGTGATGCGAGGCCGGTTCGGGCTGGCGCGGCAACTGGCGGACCGTATTGCCACTTTCCATAACCCGGCCTCCGACGGCTTCTTCGCCGATGAAGCTTGCACGATTGATGAG
>JBIKMK010000305.1:0-5490 GCA_044359315.1 Bryobacteraceae bacterium
TGACCGAGATGTGGAGCTTTGGTCTGCGGCTGGCCCGCAATCGGGAGGTGACCTGGCAGCATCTGGCGGCATCGTGCGGAGTGCCGCTGTTTTTGCCTTCTTATGTGATCGATGGACGCCGCTACGCCGATGGGGGACTGGTGACGCCGCTGCCGGTATGGGGGGCGCTGGAGATGGGGGCGGAGCGCATTGTGTCGGTGAACCTGATGGGTGCACGGGCCAACCCGGTGCTGGCCGCCGGTGCGCGGCTGCTGCGCTGGAAGACGGGCTTTGAGTTTCATGTTCCCGGATCGGCCAAGCTGGTGCAGATCAATCCGAAGCCGGCCCTGGGTGGTCCCCAGGAGATGATCTTCTGGCGGCGGGACCGGATCGAGCAGTGGTTTGAACGCGGCCGGCGCGACGCCCTGGGAAAAAAACAATTCGTGTGTGATATGTTCTAAAAGCGATGCCTGCTTTCCGTCTTCACCGCATCAAGGACAATCCACGCGAGACTTTTCGTTGGGCCGCCCATTCCAGTGGCGCCACGCTAGCCAAGCCCCGGGACTATGAGCCGGGCGAGGAATTTGAGGCCGCCAGCAGCTACGCCCTTTGGGAAGTGCTCCGCGGTACGCCAGCGGCGCTGCAGTTGGGCGACATCCTGGAGGGTCCGGACGGCACACTACGGATCTATAAATACGTCGGCTTCGAAGAAGCCCAATGGGTGTTGCCTCAGGTATTGGGCGCGCCGATTCCAGACCAGGCTGTGGCTGCGGCTGTCGCGGTTTAGCGTGCAGGCAGTGGCCAGCGGGGTATAATCGAAAGATGGGATGCCGTCCGGAGGCGCCGGAACGGATCAATTGCTTTGCATTGGTCACGTATCTGCCGTCACCCTTGGGATCGTTTTTGAATGCTCTCCGTCAGGAGTTGGTGCCGGCTTGTCACCTTCGCTCCCACGTGACGGTGCTCCCGCCGCGCCAACTGGAATCCTGCTCCGCCGGTTGGGATCAGCTACAGCGCCAAACCATTGATTTTGAGCCGGTTTACCTTGAACTGGACTCAATTGAAGTATTTCCCAAGACATCCGTCATCTACGTTTCGATTGGCCGTGGCCGGGAGCAGTTGATCAAGATGCACCAGTTGTTGGCGCAAGATGACCTGGCCTTCTGCGAACCTTTTGAATTCCATCCGCATATCACCCTGGCGCAGGGTTTGGTGGGTATTGAGGTAGACACCGGTGCGGAACTGGCCCGCCGCCGCTGGGAGAGCTACCAGGGTCCGCGGGGCTTCATGCTGGATTCCATGACGTTCGTCCAAAACACGGTCAGCAATGATTGGCTGGACCTGGGCGAACTGTCGCTGGGCACCGTCGTCGCCGCCCGGTAGCAAGCGCTTTATTCGAACATCGTCAACTGGCCATCCGGCGTGCCCCGGCGCCGGGCTTCCGCCTTGGCGGCCCCGACCGAACCCAACACCGTGCAAGCCTTCAGCGCGGCCCGCGGCACGTAGATCCGCTGGGTATTGCCGGCCGCATCGGGTGGCGTGGCATGGAAGCCCAGTCCGTCCAACTCGTGCAGGCGATTGCTAAGCAGCCCCTCCAGCGTCTCGCCGTCGCGGAAATCAAAGCGGACCCACAGGCCTTCCAGCTTCGGCCGTGACGAAAAAGCGCGCTTGCCCGCCCATCCGGCGGGTAAATCCCAATCGCGGACAAAGCAGATCAGCTTTAGGTCAACATAGGGCACGGTGACCACGGCACCAGCGGCCGAGAGCAACTGGACACCTTCCGGCAGAAACGATTCCGGTGGCCGCACATATCCCGTCAGCGGCTCGCGGTCGAACCGGACGGCAATGACTTTCTTGGGTGTTGATCCGGGCATGAAAAATCCGTCTTAGACCATCACCGCCGAATTCCGGGGCACAGAAAAGGCGAAAGCTTTGCGAAAATGTTTCAAACAGTTTCCGTAATATTGTATCATTGGCACCATGAGCGCCACCCTGGCGCTGGGCCCCGCAATCCGGTCATTTTTAAGCTTTTGCCGGATCGAGAAAGGCCTGGCTCGTAATTCGATGGAATCTTATGCGCGGGATTTGTCGCGTTTTGAGACCTGGATTACGGCCTCCGGCCAGCCGCCGGAAGTGGCGGCTACGGTGCGTGCTTATCTGGATCACTTAATGGCGGAAGGTTTGGCCGCACGGAGTATTGCCCGGCATTTGACGGCGTTGCGTCAACTCTACCGCTACCTTATCTCCGAGAACCGTCTGACCCAGGATCCGGCGGGCCTGATCCCATTGCCGCGCCAATGGAAGACGCTGCCGAAGGCATTGTCCAATGCGCAGATGGGTGCTTTGTCGGATGCCCCGTCAACGGAAACGCCGCTGGGCTTGCGAGATCGGGCGATGATCGAGTTGCTTTATTCCAGCGGCCTCCGGGTGACGGAGCTTTGTACGCTGGAGACCTCGGATCTACTGGATGACCGCGGCATTGTTCGCGTGACGGGTAAGGGCAATAAGCAGCGGCTGGTGCCGGTGGGCCGGGTGGCGCTGGAGGCGATCCGGGGGTATTTGGCGGCGGGGCGTCCGGCGCTGTTGAAGAGCCGGGCCAGTAAGTTTCTATTTATCAGCCAACGCGGCGGCCGCCTGGACCGCACCGCGTTTTTCCGGGCCATTCGCAACCATGGCCTACGGGCCGGCTTAGGGGTGTCGCCGCATAAGTTGCGCCATACGTTCGCCACGCATTTATTGGAAGGCGGGGCGGACTTGCGCAGCGTGCAGACGATGTTGGGACATGCCGACATTGCGACCACGCAAGTCTATACGCACGTGCTCCGCTCCCGGCTGAAGCAGACATTGGAGCAGCACCATCCACGGGCCTAGCAACCCACCGGTGACCATCCGGATAAGACGCACCATACGGAGGGCGAACAAACAATGAGCGACTACATGTTCATGCTGGAAAGCCACCTGACGGGGCCGCAAAACAAGGCCCTGGCGCAGGTGATGGCGGCCGCGCAGCAGACCGGCCTGAACGTCTATCTCACCGGCGGATCGATGCGCGATGTGATGGGTGGTTTTGCCGCGCGCGATCTGGATGTGGTGGTGGAAGGCCAAGTCTCGAAGCTGGTGAAGGCGCTGCAGAAAGAAGGCGGCGAGTTGGTGGCCACCGATGAACTGCACAAGTCCAGTGAGATGCGCCTGTGCGGTAACGTACCGGTGGGGATCTCGATGTCCCGGCAGGAGCGCTATGCCCGCTCCGGAGCCAAGCCGCAGATTAGCCCCGCTCCGATCCACGAACATCTCCGCTGCCGGGATTTCACGATCAATGCGATTGCGCTGTCGCTGAGCAAGGGCTCGCGCGGACTGCTGATAGACCCGACCAATGGCGTTTCCGATCTGCAGTTGCGCGAATTGCGCACGGTGGGCAACTACACGCTCTACGACGACCCATCGCGGCTGTTGCGGCTGTTGCGGCTGGAAGTGCGGTTGGGCTTTTCGATTGGCGATCGCACGATGGCGCAGTACCGGAATGCCCGTGAAGCCCAGATGGAGCAGCAGATCACGCCCGCCGCGCGCCGTCAGGAACTGCTGGCCATGGCGGCGGAGCCTAACCCGGGCGAATTGATCAAGAAGCTGGAGCAGGAAGGGTTGCTGACGCTGTTTGCCCCCGCGCTGGCTGGACCGAAGATCAACCATGCCGGGTTCCAGAAACTCCACAAAGCGATCCAGTTGGTGCCGCACGGCCACGACTTCCAGTTCGACCCCCGCGGCCTGTTTCTGTATTTGCTGACGGAGTTACTGGCCCCGAAGGAAAAGACGGCCCTGGCGCAGACCTCGGCGCTGGAAAAGGCCGACCTGGATTTGTGGCAGAAACTGGAGGCGCGGGCCAAGAAGTTGGAGAAGCTATTGCAGGCACCCGCATTAAGCCGGGCTTCGCAGATCTATGCCACGCTGCTGCCGGTGCCGGGTGACGAGATTTTGTTTCTGCTCTGCCGTTCCCAGCAACGGCTGGTGACTGATCGGGTGAAGAATTATCTGCAGAAGTATCTGCAGACCGCTGAAGAAGTCACCGATGCCGATGTCGTGGCCAAGGGTGGCGTGCCGGGTACGCCCAAGTTTGCGGTGATCCGCGGCCAGATCGTCAATGGCCGCCTGGATGGCCGCTTGAAGAAGCCCGCTCCACCGGTGGTGGAAGCAGCTCCAGTCTCGGTGGCCACGGCGCGCCGCTTCAACTAGGCCGATGAAGCTTGCCTCGGCTCTGCTCTACGTAAAGGATCTGGCGCGGCTGACGGCCTTTTATCAGGACTTACTGGGCACGGTGCCGGTGAACCAGGCCGCCGGTTGGGTGGAGTTTAGCGCCGGAGCCGCAACGCTGATGCTGCACGAGATCCCTGGCGCGGTGGCTGACCAGATTGTGATTTCCACGCCCCCGGAACCGCGTGAAGAGACGCCCATCAAGTTGATTTTTGCGGTGCCAGATCTCCCGGCGGAGCGAGCCCGCCTGGCCGCTGCCGGTATCAGCCTGGTGGAGCGGCCTTGGGGCAGTTGCGACAGCATGGACCCGGAAGGCAACATTTTCGCGATCACCGGGTAGGTTGTTGGCTAGCCGACCCGTCCGCCGAGCCCCAGCAACACGACACCGGCCAAAATCAGCCCGATGCCAACAAACTTACTCCGCGTCACCTGCTCGCCGAAAAACAGTTTGGACCACAACATGGTCCACACGTAGCCCAACGAAACCATGGGGTAAAGAATTGTCAGCTCACCTTCCCGCACCCCCATCAGAAAGAAGACGCTGGAGAGCAGAAACAGGGCCACGCCGGCCATCAGGTGCCAGTTGGTGAGCAGGCCCTGCAGGGTGAACTTCAGCCGTTCCGCGCCGGACTTGAGCAGCACCGCGCCAAAGGAACCGATGAAGGAAGCCAGGAACACGAGCAGGATGGAGTTGAGCGGTGTTTTCACGCTTGGCCGTCCCGGCCCAGGACGCCGACTCCGGTCACGATCGCCAGCACGCCACCGATCTTCCAGGGATTCAGTGACTCATGAAAGATCACCACACTCAGCAGCAATACCCAGACATAGGTGAGCGAAATGATCGGATAAAGCACCGAAAGCTGTCCCCGGCGCAGTGACAGCACCAGCAATACGGTACTCAGGCCGTAGAGACTGTAGCCGCCCAATAAGGGCAGGTTCTTCAATAAGAGAGCGGGCTCCGCCAGCAACTGGCTCGCGCTGACACCAGCCAAGCCGTTCCCTCCCATTTTCATAAGGATCTGAGCAGCCGCGCCCAGAAACGTGCAAAGCAGTACCAGGGTGACGGACAAACGGTCAGCAGGGCGACGAGACACTGCCTTCCATCATACAAGGGAGCCCGTGGCGGATGTCTGCGGAAGCCGGGCACCGTGCGGGCGGGCGATCTCAGGCCATTCACTAGGCAATCTGAGGGGAAGAGCGCATGGTCTGGCCGCGTGCCGGGCCGTAGCATTGGTTCATCGGGCAATCCATGCAGAGTCTACGCAC
>JBIKMK010000306.1:0-5479 GCA_044359315.1 Bryobacteraceae bacterium
CGCGATGTCGTTACTTGAAGCGGTACCGTTTCGGCTGCCGGACTAAAGCATTTCGCAGCTTCGGCAACTGCTTAAGCTACTGGAGCTGGCGAAACTCAGCTGCTCAAGTCCGGGAGAGGCAGCCATGTCCGCCACGGGTACCCCGTTTTGGCCTTGTCCAGTGTGGTGCTAGTTTTCCGGCAGCACCACGATTCCCGGAATCTCCCGGAATGCCTTGTCGAAGGTGAGCACTTTTCCTCCGGAGCGCTGGCGGGCTGTGACGGCGATGGCTTTATCGACAAAGCTGAGCGGGCTCAAGTAGTCGGACTGGAATTCGTTCCAGTACGCCAGGAAGGCTTCCGATGTGGGGACAAATTCGAGTTGGTGGGCCCGCCTCAGGTACCCGCCGGCGTGAATGGCCGCTGCCGGGGTCAGCTTGCGCTTGAGGACGGAGACGGTCTCGATAAAGACGTGCTCCAGCAACAAGCCTTTGCCCCACATTCCGGAAGCGAAGCGCTGCATCGCGTCCTGTGCCCGCCCGTGGAGTACGTCGCGGGGGTTATTGAAGGCGATGAGTATGCTGGAATCGACGACGATCACCCGAGTTTCCTGCCTGCGATCTCGGCATCTCGCTGCTCACCATGGGGATCACCGTAGAGAATCTCGTCGATTTGTTCGCTCAAGCGCTCAGTACCGGGTCCGAAGTCGACCGGCTTCCAATCAAGAATACTCACCGTTTTTTCTTCCGGGGCGGGCCGGAGCAGGTAGAGATTCATAGCATCAGAGACAACTTGGCCGATCGATCTGCCTTCCAGTGCGGCCCGGGCCTTCAGCGCCCGATAAGCATTCTCGTCCAGATTGCGGATCGTCGTATCCATAGTGTTCAATGTAACACAATTCACACTTTGCCCCAAGACTTCCACCGTGCAATACTCAAGAAAATCCCCTTACATTAGGAGCGCCCGCAGCCTTGAATCAAGCTATCCTCGCCCTGGAAGACGGAACGATCTTCGAGGGGCATAGTTTTGGTGCGCGTACGATCCGCACCGGTGAAGTTGTCTTCAACACCTCGCTCACGGGCTACCAGGAGATCGTCACCGACCCCTCCTATTGCGGCCAGATCGTGGTGATGACCAACCCGCAGATCGGCAACTACGGCACCAACTCCGCCGATGCGCAGTCGAAGCCCTGGGTGGAGGGGTTGATCACGCGCGAACTTTCGCCGCTGGTCTCCAACTGGCGCAGCGATCAGGACACCTCACACTTTTTGGAAACCGCCGGAGTCCCGATCGGGTCCGGGATGGATACGCGGACGCTGGTCCGCCGGTTGCGGATGCGCGGGGTGATGCGCGGGACGCTTTCGACCCAGGGCGGTGACCCGCAGGACTTAGTGGAGAGGGCGCGGAAGGCGCCCTCGATGGCGGGCCTGGACCTCGCCACCCGTGTTTCGGTGAAGGAGCGGTATCAGTGGACCGAGGGGGTCCCCAAGTGTTCGCCGTCTGACCTACTGAAGAATCCCGAGGCGCCCAAGTTCCATGTCGTCGCCTACGATTTCGGGATCAAGCGCGACATCCTGCGGCAGATCGCCCATCGTGGCTGCTCACTGACTGTGGTGCCTTCCGGGACGAGCGCGGAGGACGTGCTGTCGCTGAAGCCGGATGGGGTGTTTCTGTCGAACGGCCCGGGTGATCCGGAGCCGCTGGAGTATCAAGCGGCGCAGGTGCGGAAGCTGATCGGCAAAATGCCGGTATTCGGCATCTGCCTGGGGCACCAGGTGCTGGGCTTGGCGCTGGGTGGCAAGACGTACAAGCTGAAGTTCGGCCACCGCGGCGGCAACCATCCGGTGTTGAACAAGCGCACGATGCGCGTCGAGATTACGGCCCAGAATCATGGCTTCGCAGTGGACCCGGACACGTTGAACATGAACGACGTCGACCTGACGCACATCAATCTCAACGACCAGACGCTGGAAGGGATCGCGCACCGGTCACTGCCGGTGTTCAGCGTGCAGTATCACCCGGAGGCCGCGCCCGGTCCGCATGATTCGCATTACCTGTTCGATGAATTTGTGGCGATGATGACCGCCCACCAGGGAGGTGCCCGCTAATGCCGCGCCGCAATGATCTGAAGCGCATTCTGATTGTCGGATCGGGGCCGATTGTGATCGGCCAAGCCTGCGAGTTCGACTATTCCGGCACCCAGGCCTGCAAGGCCCTGAAGGCGGACGGCTACGAGGTGATCCTGATCAACTCCAACCCGGCCACCATCATGACGGACCCGGAGTTGGCCGACCGCACTTACGTCGAGCCGCTGACGGTGGAGTTCGCCACCGAAGTGATCCGCAAGGAGCGGCCGGATGCGCTGCTCTCAACCGTGGGCGGCCAGACCGGACTGAATCTGTCGGTGGCGCTGGCGGAAGCCGGTGTACTTGAAAAGTATGGCGTCGAGCTGATTGGCGCCAAGATCGAATCGATCAAGAAGGCCGAAGACCGCTTGCTGTTCAAGGACGCGATGCGGAAGATCGGGCTGGTGACTCCGCAGTCGCAGCTGTGCCGCACGGTGGAGGCGGGCGAGAAGTTTGCCGACCGTTTGGGCTACCCGCTGATCCTGCGGCCCAGCTTCACGATGGGCGGCTCCGGCGGCGGCATTGCTTACAACCACGAAGAGCTGGTGACGATTCTGGAGAACGGCATCGACCTGTCGCCCGTGGGCGAAGTGATGGTGGAGCAAAGCGTACTGGGCTGGAAAGAGTTTGAGCTGGAGGTGATGCGCGATCAGGCCGACAACTGCATCATCGTCTGCTCGATTGAAAACTTTGACCCGATGGGCGTCCACACGGGCGATTCCATCACTGTGGCCCCGGCGCAGACGCTGACCGACCGCGAGTATCAGATGATGCGCGACGGTGCGCTGGCCTGCTTGCGTGAGATTGGCGTCGATACCGGCGGGTCCAACGTGCAGTTCGCCATCAACCCGGATACAGGCGAGATGGTGGTGGTGGAGATGAATCCGCGCGTGTCGCGCTCCTCCGCGCTGGCCTCCAAGGCGACCGGCTTCCCGATCGCCAAAATCGCGGCCAAGCTGGCGGTGGGCTACCGGTTGGACGAGATCCCGAACGACATCACGCTGAAGACTCCGGCTTGCTTTGAACCGACGATCGACTATGTGGTGGCGAAGATTCCGCGCTGGCAGTTCGAGAAATTCCCGGGCGCAGAGCCGGTGCTGGGCACGCAGATGAAGTCTGTCGGCGAAGTGATGGCCATTGGCCGCACGTTCAAGCAGGCGCTGGGCAAGGGTTTGCGATCACTGGAGACCGGCAAGACGGCGGCGGAAGTCTACGACGACAGCCTGATCCCGACGCGGCTGATCACGCCGAACCCGGAACGCCTCGGCTACATCCGGCACGCCTTCCGGCTGGGGTGGACGGTGGAGCAGGTGTGGGAGCTGACGCAGATTGACCGTTGGTTCCTGACCCAGGTAAAAGAGACGATCGACGGCGAACTGTCGCTGGCTGGGCGCGCCCTGGCTGACGTCTCGGCGACGGAGTTCCGCACGCATAAGCGCAACGGTCTGTCTGATGTCCACATCGGCCGGGCCACGGCGAGTGACCCGCTGGCCGTTCGCGCGCGCCGCAAGGAACTGGGGGTGTCCGCGGTGTTCAACCGGGTGGACACGTGTGCGGCGGAGTTTGAGAGCTTCACGCCGTACCTCTATTCCAGCTACGAGAGTGAATGCGAGGCGGAGCCGACCACGAACAAGAAGGTCATGATCCTGGGCAGTGGCCCCAACCGGATCGGCCAGGGCATTGAGTTTGACTACTGCTGCTGCCATGCCGCTTATGCGCTGGATGAGTTTGGCGTCGAGTCGATCATGGTGAACTGCAACCCGGAAACGGTCTCCACCGATTACGACACCAGTGACCGGCTCTACTTTGAACCACTGACGCTGGAAGAGGTGTTGAACATCTACGACACCGAAAAGCCGGACGGCGCGATCGTGCAGTTTGGCGGTCAGACGCCGCTGAACCTGGCATTGCCGCTAAAGCGCAATGGCGTCCCGATTATCGGCACGGCACCCGAGAACATCGACCTGGCCGAAGATCGCAAACTGTTCGGCAAGCTGCTGGATGATCTGGGGATCCCTTCGCCTCCCAACGGTACGGCTACCAATGTGGAAGAGGCCTGCGCGGTGGCCAAGCGGCTGGGCTTCCCGGTGCTGGTGCGGCCCAGCTATGTGCTGGGCGGTCGAGCGATGGTGATCGCCTACGACGAAGACACGGTGCGGCGCTACATGCAGGAAGCGACGCTGTTCTCGCAGGAGCGTCCGGTGCTGATTGACCGGTTCCTGGAGGACGCCACTGAAGTGGACGTCGATGCGCTGTCAGACACGAACAACGTGCTGATCGCGGGCATCATGGAACACATCGAGGAAGCGGGCGTGCATTCCGGCGATAGCAGCTGCGTGCTGCCGGCGATCTCGATTGGCGAACGCGAGCTGGCGACCATCCAGGATTACACCGTGAAGCTGGCGCGGGCGCTGAATGTCATCGGCTTGATGAACGTGCAGTACGCCATCAAGGATTCGACGGTGTTTGTGCTGGAAGTAAACCCGCGCGGATCGCGCACGGTGCCCTATGTCAGCAAGGCGACTGGTGTGCCGCTGCCCAAGGTAGCCGTGGGCCTGATGCTGGGCAAGACACTGCCGGAGCTGGCGTACCTCACGAAGGGCATGATTTCCGGCGTCCTGCCGGTGACGAAGTATTTTGTGAAGTCGCCCGTTTTCCCGTTCAACAAGTTCCCGGGCGTCGATCCGGCACTGGGTCCGGAAATGCGTTCGACCGGCGAGGTGATGGGCGTCGGGGAGAGCTTCGGGGAAGCATTTGCCAAGGCTCAACTGGCGGCGGGCGCACCGCTGCCGGACAAGGGAACAGTCTTTTTCAGCGTCAATGACCGGCACAAAGATGATGCCGTGGCGCTGGCCAAGCGCTTTGTGGAGATGGGCTTCTCGATTGCCGCCTCTCGGGGTACGGCCGCTTCACTCAAGCAGGCGGGATTGAAGGTGCAGACCGTCTTCAAGGTGAATGAAGGCCGCCCGAACGCCGTCGATCTGATGAAGGCGTCGAAACTGCAACTGGTGATCTACACCACCGCCGGAGCCACCTCGTTTAGCGACGAGAAAGCAATTCGCCGCAACGCGATCACCAGCCGCGTGCCTTGCATCACCACGATTAGTGGGGCCAAGGCAGCGGTGCAAGCCGTCGAATCGCGCCGCCGCGATCCGGTGCGGGTTTGGAGCTTGCAGGAGATCCACGGGATGGGCGCGGCGGGGTAGCGGCTGCTCGTTTTTGCGGAAACCCCAGGTTGATGCGTATGCTTCAAGGCCAGAGGGTCAGTGTGCTGATTGCTTTCTTGAAGACGTTGTAGGGGAATGTTGTAGTCCCAATGGATGGCAGATGCGAGGCCTCAGTTCCCCGCTCTTCGGTCCAGCATATAAACCAACA
>JBIKMK010000307.1:0-5464 GCA_044359315.1 Bryobacteraceae bacterium
CTGCGGGCGGGCAAGATCTACTTGTCGCTGGCAGATGCCATCGCGCTGGCGTTGGAGAACAATCTCGACATCGAACTGGCCCGCTACACCCCCAAGTTGGCGTTGGCGGACTTCCACCGCGCCGAAGCCGGTGGCCAGATTCGCGGCGTCAGCAACAACGTGACGGCCGGCGCTCAATCGGCCATTAGCTTTGTCACCGGTGGTACCCAGGGCGGCGTCGGCGGTGGTGGCGCCGGGCAGGGCGGCGGCGCGGCGACGGCGACCTCGCAATCGGGCACGGTGTTCCAGGTGACTGGTAGCGCCATTCCCAACCTCGATCCCAACGTTTCCTTCAGCTTCCAGAAATCCAAAAGCTCCAGCCCGCAAACCAACTCCTTCGTCAATGGCTTGACGGCTTTGGTGGCGGACGTGCAGAATTTCAACTCCTCTATCTCCAAGCAGTGGCTCACCGGCTCCGGTGCGACATTCTCCTGGAATCAAAATAAGATCGGCACCAACTCGCCCAACAACGATTTGAATCCGTTCTACCGCGGCAACTTCCAGCTGCAACTCACGCAGCGGTTGCTGCAAGGATTCGGTTTGGCCGCCAACTCCCGCAACATCAAGATCGCCAAGAACAACCTGAAGGTCTCTGACATCACCTTTAAGCAGCAGGTGATCGAGACGGTGCGTTCCACGGTCAACCTGTACCTCGACCTAGTCAGCTTCAACGAAGACCTCAAGGTCCGGAACCAGGCCGTGGCCCTGGCGCAAAAGCTCTACGAGGACAACAAGAAGCAGGTGGAGATCGGCACCCTGGCGCCCATCGAAGTGGTCCGAGCCGAAGCCCAGTTGGCCCAGACCCAGACCGACCTGACGGTGTCGGAGACCCGTGTTCTCCAGCAGGAGACGATTCTGAAGAACCAGCTCAGCCGCACCGGAATCGTCAGCCCCACCTTCCGCGACGCCCGGATTATCCCCACCGACACGCTGCCCGTACCGGCCAACGACCCGGTTCCGAACCTAGCTCAGTTGATGGACCAGGCGTTGGGCCAGCGTCCGGAAGTCGAACAGACGCGGATCAACATTGAGAACACCAAGATTGGCCTGAACGGCTCCCGCAATGCCTTGCTGCCGTCCTTCGATGTGTTCGCCTCGGCCACCAATAACGGCTTGGCCGGTACTCGCAATCCGCTGTTGCCCGCCAGCCGTCCCGGGGCCGACCCCTTCTTCCTGGGTGGCGCGGGTGACCTCTACGGTCAACTGTTCCGCCGCAACTTCCCGGACTACGCCGTCGGCTTCCAGTTGAACGTCCCGCTGCGCAACCGTGCGGCGCAGGCCGACTTGGTCAATGACAGCCTGCGCCTCCGGCAGCAGGAATTGCAGGAACAGCGCCAGTTGAACTCGATCCGCGTTGATGTGCAAAACGCCGTGATCGCCGTCATGCAGGCGCGCGCCAACTACCAGTCGGCGCAGAAGACCCGGGTGTTGCAGGAACAGACGCTGGACGCCGAGCAAAAGAAGTTTGCCCTCGGTTCATCCACCATCTTCGTCGTCGTCCAGACGCAGCGTGACCTGGTGCAGGCACAGTCCAACGAAGTCGCGGCGATCTCCAACTACAGCCGCGCCAAGAACGGACTCGATGTCGCCCTGGGCCGGGTGCTGGAAGTGAATAATGTCGACATTGCCGAAGCGCTGAAGGGTGAAGTAAAGCGCGCTCCCTCCGCTCTTCCTCCGGCCAACTAACCGGCTTCCGTTTGCAAGCGGGAAGGCCCTGGCGGAAACGCCGGGGCCTTTTGTTTTGCGCCATTTGCCTTTGCGCCCCTCGCCGCTGCGACAGCCCCAGCCCCCGGTCTGCTATTCTTCCCCGCATGATCCGAGCCTCAGTATTGCTGGCTTTGGCGGGGGCAGCGTGGGGCCAAAGTGCCGCCACCCGAAATGCGGACCAGGAAATCCGTGCCGCCCGCCAGGCCTCGAACCAAGCCATCGTTCGCGGAGACCTGCGCGGCTTTCTCCTCAGCTTGGCCGACGACTACCGGGCCACCCGCGGCAACGGCACCGAGATCGTCTCCAGGGCCGCCTACCGGGAGGCGATGGAGCGTACTTTCGCCGACCGCCAGGCCGTCCGCTTTCAACGCATCGCGGATCGCGTGACGGTCGCCCAAACGGGCGGGTTCGCCGCGGAGCACGGCACCTGGATCGGCCGCGATCCCAGCGGCCAGAAGGCCTTCGGCGGCACCTACCTGGCCATGTGGCGTCACACCCCCAATGGCTGGAAGATCCGCTCAGAACTGTTCGTCTTCCTCGATTGCCACCAGCCGGAACGCTGCCGCGCCTACCTGGGGCGGTGAATGCGGAGAGCAGCCGGCCTCTTGGTGGATGGGGCTGTCCCTAGAACGACAGCTTCAAAGCGAACTGGACTTGCCGGGCGGCGCGCGTGCCGGTCACCGTACCATAGGTGAGGTTGGACCGGTTGGTGTCCGGCACCAGGAAGTTGGTGCTGTTGAACAGATTAAACGCCTCGGAGCGGAACTCCAGGTTGAACCGCTCGGTCAGCGCGAAGGTCTTATGCAGGCCGAGATCAGTTTGATAGAACGGCTCGCCGCGCACCGTGCCCCGGCCGGAGTTGCCGAAGGGGCTGCCAAGGCTGGGGTCCACCACTTGCACGGCCGCCGGGTCCAGCCAGCGGAACCATTCCCGTTGAGCTTCGGGGATATACAGGCTGGCTCCCGTGACGTTGGGCCGTACTGCCACGCCGACGCTGCCGATGTTCTGCCGGGCCACCGCGTTATAGCGCAGTGTTCCGGGCAGGCCGCTGGTCATGGTGTTGATCAACGTCGTGCGCCAGCCGCCCAGGAAGGCATCGGCGGCCCGGTTCCAGCTGGCGCCGAACTTTTTGCCGCGGCCAAAAGGCAGATCCCAGACCACCGACGTCGTGTTGTTTAGCGTCTGGTGATAGCTGGAAACGCCTTTCTCATTGCTCAGGTTGAAGATGTTGGTGCGGGAATCATCGCCGTAGAAGGTCTCCAGGTGTCCCGCCGCGTTATCCAGCGCCTTGGACCAGGTGAAGGAGTTCAACAGGTAGACGCCCGAGGTAAACCGGCGTTCCAGGCGGACCTGGAAGGCATGATAGTTGGCGAAGCCCAGGGCCGGGGCGGATTGAATCTGGGTAAAGCCCGTGATCGGCCGCCGCTGCTCCACCGTCAGGTTCTCCCCCGGATTATTGATGCGGGCCATATTCAGATCGCCCAGGATCATCAGCTTGTCGGACTTGTTTCCGACATAGCCCACATCCAGTACCAGGTTGCGCGAGATCTCGCGCTGGATGGAAAAGTGCCAGTTCATCGAGTACGCCGTGCGCAGATCGGTGGGGATATGCAGGGTCCGGGTGGTGAGTGTGCTGACATTACGGGGATCCAGGAATCCGTCCGGGTAGCCATCCTGCGTGGGGCGGAAGCAGGTTTGCGGCGCCTGGCCGACGGCGCAACGGCCCTGGTTCGGCAGCTGGGAGATACTGGGCCGCAGCACCCAGGGGATGTTGCCAGACAGGATGTTCTCGCCGCCCATGCGGTTGAAATGGATGTAGCTCATGCCAAAGCCCGTCCGAATGACGGTCTTTGGCGTGACGCTGTAGGCCAAACCGAGGCGCGGGGCCCAGTTATTGAAATCCGGATTGATGCCCGTACGGCTGCGAATGGAGCCATCCTTGGCGGCCACCAGCGTCCGCGAGGCGGGGTCGAAGTTGGAGAGCCGGTTTTGCGCCTCATATTGTGGTGTGGCGAACTCGTAGCGCACGCCTAGATTCACCGTCAACTGGCGCGAAAACTTCCAGTCGGTTTGGACATAGCCAAAGTGCATCTGCTGGCGGTATTGGGCCACCAGCACGTTGGCGGCGTCATAGTTATTGCGGAGCCCCAGCAGAAAATCCGAGATGTTGTAGATGCTGTTGGCCGGTCGGCCATCGGGCCGCGAGAACTGGCCACTGTAGCTGTCCCGCCCATACTGCGGCGTAAAGTCCTGGATTTCCGTGTGTACCCGCTGATGCTCATAGCCAGCCTTCAGGCTCCAGCGCCCCAAGGACTTCGAGTAGTTCACTTTGGGGTTGAACACGCTGGGATTTTGAAACTGCGGGTTGCTGGCTTGCCGGCCCAGGCTGGTGTAGCCGCCGATGTTCTGGGTGTTTAGACCGCCGGCGTACTCCGGGTCTTCGGTCAGGCCGGAGATGCCGTACAGCGTCTTCATGTTACCTTTGCCGATGTCGATCGGCCGGCGGCCGCCTTCACTACGGGAAAGCCCCATGCGGAAGTCGAGCACGGAGGTCGAGCTGAGCGTGTAGTTCAGGCCAAACACTCCCTGCCGGTTCATCTCTCGGACAAATCCGTTGCTGGACCCGCCAGAGGGCGCCGGCAGGCTGGCGGCCTCAAACGCATTGGCCAGCCGGTGGCTGTAGCGGCCAAAGGCGTTCAGCTTGCTCGACAAGTAGTAGTCCACCTTGATGTCGCCCTTGTCGTCCTGCTGTTGGGCCACGGGCAGCGCTTCAAAATTGTTCGCCAACCCGGGCCGGTTCGGCGCCGGCAGTTCGCTGAGCACCTTGCGGCCAAACGCGGTGATCTCGGAAGCCGGGATGCGGCCGTCGGCATAGACGCCACCCGTCAACGGGTTCCGTACGGGCAACGGCAGGCCGGCACCATCGAGAATCTGGCCATTGCGCTGCTCCATCGTGGCGATGGTCGCCAGCGCGAACGAAGTGGTGGAGCGGCGAAAGCCCTCGTAGTTGGCAAAGTAGAACAGCTTGTCCCGCCGGATGGGGCCACCCACCGCGCCGCCAAACTGGTTCTGCACCAGCGTCGGCTTTTTCCCGCCAGCCGGCTGGAAGAACCCGATGGCGTTCAGCTGTGTGTTCCGCAGAAACTCCCAGGCGGAACCGTGCACCTGATTCGAGCCGCTGCGCACGCTGGCGTTGATGATGGCCCCACCGGCGCGGCCGTATTCAGCCGAAAAGTTGTTGGTCACCACCTTGAACTCCGCCACCGCGTCCGGGGCCAATTGCACCACCTGGTTGGAAAATCCCTGGTTGGACGTGCCATAGGAGTTGTTGTCCACGCCATCGATAATGAAGTTGTTCAGCGAGGAGCGCATGCCGTTCACGTTGAACGACGCATTGCGCGGCCGCCCGCCTTCGCCCGTATACGCAAACGCGCTGGACCGGACGCCCGGCGCCAGTAGCGCCAGATCCGCATAGGAGCGCCCATTGAGTGGTAGATTCACGATGTTCTCGCGCGTGATGATCTGGCCGCGGTCGCTCGAATCGCCCTCCAGTACCCGGGCCACATCGCTCACCGTGACCGTCTCCGAGGTCGAACCCACACGGATCTCCAGATCCACCCGCTGACGTGCGCCCACGACGACCGTGAACTCAGCCGCCTGCGCGGGCGCAAAACCGTCCTTGGTCACCTTGACGGTGTAACGTCCAATGCGGACATTG
>JBIKMK010000308.1:0-5463 GCA_044359315.1 Bryobacteraceae bacterium
CGACCTTTACATCGGCGGTGTTTTCATGGCCAGCTTGGCTCCGACGGGTGGCTACACCTTTGGACCCGGGGTGAAGGAATTCACGCTGAAGCTGGTGACTCCGGTGGACGGTTCTGATCCGACGGCCTACCCTGTCTTCCTGGACTTCGCCCGCGGTGCGACTTCGCTCAGCATTCGGGCGATTTTCGATCCGACGGGCGCGGTTCCGGAACCCTCCACCTACCTGATGTTGGGGATGGGTCTGGCGGCGCTGGCTTATCGCCGGACGCGCGCTTAACTTTTCTTTCAGTCCAACCTTGCGGCGGCTGGTTTATCCCAGCCGCCGATTTTTTATTGGTATCGTGTTTCTGATGCGTACCTGCACTCTCCTCACCCTCGCGCTGGCGGCAACCTTGACGGTGTCAGCCGGCGAAAAAAAGATGATGCACTGCTTTGCGTTCACCGTCATTGAGACGGCCACCGACGCGGAATGGAAAGCCTTTGGCGCGGCCACCGATGCCCTGCCCAGCAAGATTCCTTCGATCTCCAAGGTGTGGCACGGCAAGCTGCGTTCCACCTTGAACCTGTTTACGCCGGATGCGGAATCGCGCAAGAAGCTGATGGCGGGAGACCCCAAGGCCACCGGCGACATCACGCGTTTGCAGCGCAAGCATGGCGTCTGCATGGAAATGGATGGCCCGGACTCCTTGAAGGCGTATGCCGAGCATCCCTATCACAAGGAATGGATGACGGCCTACGAGAAGGTCCGAGTGGCGGGCACCACCACGATCGACATTTTGGGCCAGTAGGCGTGTGGCTTCAGCCCCGGGCGCAGGCGTGGGGATCGTCGAGCCCCCCCCGAACAAGCCCCGAATCCCGGACAAGCCCCAAGCTGACGCATGGGGCTAGAGGGATGTGGGAACCACGGGTTTGAAGGGAAGCGTGGAGCGCCACACTAGCGCGACAGGTTCAATACCCACAGCCAGATGCCGGCGGCTTGCCGGATGTATAACCACGGGTCGCTTCCGCCGCCATGGCGGGGCGACCCGTAGACGTTTAGGCCGTGGACTTCCAGCATCTTTTTGGCGCGGAAGACATGGTAGCCGTCGCTGACGACGATGCAGCTTTTCAGGTTCATCCGGTCCAGGATCTCCGCCACGGCGGCGATGGACTGGAGCGTCGTGGTGCCCTCCGTTTCGAGCACGATGTTCTCGGAGGGAACCCCATGGCGGACCAGATAATCGCGCCCCGCTTCGGCCTCGGTAAACCGGGACCCTTCGCCGGAGCCGCCGGTGGTGACGATCATCGGGGCCAGGCCTTGGGTGTAAAGGGCCAGCGCATGCTCCAGGCGGGCCCGCAGGACGGGCGAGGGCTTGCCGCGATACTCCGCCGCGCCCAGCACCACGATGGCGTCGGCAGGCTGCGCTTCATCCCGCGTTGATTGCCGGTAGACCTCGCGCGTGGCCCAGCCCAGCGCCGCCAGCGCCACCAGCGAGACGAGACCAGCTGCGGCGATGAGCAAACGTTTCATGCAGTTGGGAGACTTTGATTCTAGCGCTGCCGGGGGGCCGAACTGATGTTGCCGAGTCCCGGAGCGGCACAGGTCTAGCAGTACCAGCAGGGTGGGCGATGCTACGCTCAAGGCGATGCCCGTCCGCGAGTCCATTGTGAGCGTCCGCCATCCGTTGCTGAAGGAGATCCGGCGCGCGCTCGAGAAAGGGGACCCGACGCCGGAGGGCTGCACCGTGATCGAAGGGCGGCACTTGCTGGAAGAAGCACTGCGGGGTCCAGCAGTGGTGGAGACGATCCTGGCGCCCGCGGAGTGGGATCTGCCGGCCCACCGCGCCCGCCGCATCGACGTCCCGGAGACCGTGCTACGGCAAGTGGCGTCCACTGAATCCAGCCCTGGCGTGATGGCGCTGGTCCGGTGGCGGGCGTGGACCCTGGCCGAGTTGCTGGCGCCGCCGGCGTTGGTGGTGATTCTGGATGGCGTGCAGGATCCGGGCAATGCCGGGACGATCGTGAGGTCGGCGGAGGCGTTTGGGGCCACGGGCGTCGTATTCCGGCGTGGCTCAGTGAGCCCGCGGAATCCAAAGCTGTTGCGGGCGGCGGCGGGTTCCAGTTTCCGGCTCCCGACCGTGGCCGGTGACCCGGAACTGCCGGTGAAGCTCTATGCCGCCCACCCGCATGAAGGCGCGAACGCGGCCGATGTCAACTGGAGTGAACCGTGTGCCCTGGCGGTGGGCAGCGAGGCGCATGGCGTTTCTGCGGAACTGCTCCGCCAGGCGACCCCGGTCCGCATCCCGACCGGACGGGTGGAATCCCTGAATGCGGCCGTCGCCGCTTCGATCCTGCTCTATGAGGCGTCCCAGTGCCGGAGGGCCCAGCGGACGTGACCCTCTTTGAGAATCCCGCCGACATTCCGCTGGCCGAGCGGCTGCGCCCGCGAACGATTGCCGAGTACGTGGGCCAGGAGCATCTACTGGGGCCGGGTAAACCATTGCGCGCGCAACTGGACCGGGGCGAACTGCGGTCGCTGATCCTGTGGGGGCCGCCGGGCGTCGGCAAGACCACGCTGGCGCATCTGCTGGCCGGGGCCACCAAGGCCAGCTTTATGCCCTTCAGCGCCGTGATGTCCAGCATGAAGGAGATCAAGGAAGTGATGGTGGCGGCGGAGAAGAACCGCCACCTGGGCCGCAAGACGGTGCTGTTTATCGACGAGATCCACCGGTTCAACAAAGCGCAGCAGGACGCCTTTCTGCCTTATGTGGAACGGGGCGACATCACGCTGATTGGGGCCACCACAGAGAACCCTTCGTTTGAGGTGATCTCGGCGCTGCTTTCCCGGGCGCGCGTCTACGCCTTGCGTCCGCTGACCGCGGAAGAGACCGTGGCGCTGCTGGAACGGGGCGTCGCCGCTCTCAATGCCACCGCCGAACCGGAAGCGCTGGAGCGCATTGCCGTGCACGCCAATGGTGATGCCCGGGCCGCGTACAACCTTCTGGAACTGGCCGCCGCTGCCGGGCCGATCCGGGCGGACAGCGTGGCCGACATGCTGGGCAAGAAGAACCTGGTCTACGACAAGTCCGGCGAGGAGCACTTCAATCTGGTTTCGGCGCTGCACAAGAGCGTCCGGTCATCTGACCCCGATGCCGCGCTCTACTGGCTGGCGCGCATGCTGGAAGGCGGCGAGGACCGGATGTATCTGGCGAGGCGCTTAGTGCGAATGGCCATTGAAGATATCGGCCTGGCGGACCCGCGCGCCGTCGAGCAAGCGATCGCGTGCCAGCAGACGGCCCACTTTCTGGGCATTCCGGAAGGCGATCAGGCGCTGGCCCAGATCACGCTGTACCTGGCGGTGGCGCCCAAGTCCGACGCCGCCTACCGGGCGTTGGGTGAGGCCCAGCAGACGGTGCGCGACGCACCAGCCGAGCCGGTGCCGTTCGCGCTGCGCAATGCGCCCACGCGTTCCATGAAGCAATGGGGCTATGGCGCCGGGTACCAACATGCCCATCAGGCACCCGGCGCGATCACAGCCATGGAGTGCTTGCCGCCCTCCCTGAAGGGTCATCAGTTCTACCACCCGACTGATCGGGGGATAGAAAAGCGGATCCAGGATCGGCTAGCAGAAATCCGGCGGCTGAAAACCGATCTCTCAGAATAGACAGATCTTCATACAAATATTTTCACGCGCCGGCTTGAGGATTTCTTATCACTTCTTGCGCTTGCTGCTGTGAGCGGTGACAGTGATTTCGATGTGAGCACCACCCGCCAGCGCCGGGACGCCAACAGTGGTCCGAGCCGGGCGGGGTTCCGCGAATACCTTCGTATAGACGGCGTTCATCCGGGCAAACAGGTTCATGTCGGTGAGATAGACGTTGACCGTGACGACGTCGTCGTAGCTGAGGCCGGCTTCTTTGAGGATGACGCCGATGTTGTCGAGGGTCTGCTTTACCTCTTCATCAAAGTTTTCGGACATCTTGCCCGTTTTGAGGTCAGTCCCGATCTGACCAGCGACATACAGCGTGTCGCCCGCCCAGACACCGGGAGAGAAGGGGCGTCCCGTGGGGAATTCTTTGGGTTGGACAACTTTGCGCTGGGCCTGGGCGGTGGCAGCGGCGAAAAGACAGAACACGATTAGAGTGAGTTTTCTCATAAGGTTGATCATACCCCCTCAGTACCGTAGTACCAGGCAAGAATGGCCCTTTTTTCTCATTGAGCCGAGGGGGTCAAATGGCGCAAGGTAGAGATATCCAAAAAAACAGGGGTAAGCCACCGAGCGAGCCCCGGAGGAACTTCATGTCTGAACGACGAGCATCAGGGCGCTTCCCGATTGAGCGCGATGTCAAGTACAAAGTGGTTAGCCGGCGCGGTCAAGAATCCGGCGCGGGAAAAACCGTGAATATGTCCAGTTCGGGCATCTTGTTCTCAACCGAGCAAGTGCTTCAAGCCGGGCGCCAAGTAGAAATCTCCGTCGCCTGGCCAGCGCAGTTGAACAATCAGACGCCCCTGAAGCTGGTAGCGCGAGGCCGCGTGGTCCGCGTGGAGGATCATCAGGCGGCCGTTGAGATCCAGCATTATGAATTCCGCACGCAAGCTAATCCCATGGGGGCGCAGTTGCGGGCGTCGTAGCCCAAGTTTTTCAGACTTCCCTTCATCACGGGTGCCTGATGAGTACTCCGCCCACCGGCGTGAAGCTGGTGGGAAACCGGAGGCTTCAATCTGGCGACTTCGTGACTTCCTCGCGAGCGGCCTCATCGGCCGCTCGTTTTTTTTGCGTCGCGGCCCCGATTTCAAGCGACGGCCCGGTAAGCATTACAGCACCCGCAGCTTGAAGCGGATCCGCATTTCATCTTTGGTGCCAATGGTCCCCAGGGCCGCTTTCTGCTCCTTGATCCCAAAGGCCGAGTACCTCACCACAGCGCTGCCCTCCAGGAATTCGCCGGACCGCTTGACCGTCACCGTGCAGGGCTTCGCCACGCCGCGCACCGTCAACTGGCCCGAGACCGGGCTTTCCCCCATCGCCGACGCTTCAAAGCGGATTTCCGGGAAGCGGGCCGCATCGAGCACATCCTTGCTGAGGGTCACTTCACGAATTTTCTCCAGCGCTCCGGAGGCCGGTTTCCAATCGTCCAGTACCTTTAGGCTATTGGCTTCGACGGTGAACGACACGGAGGTTTCGTCAAAGCGGCCCTGATACCGTTCGAACCGGAAGACGTGCTTCTTGCCCGACAGCAGGCCGGTCTTGTCGATCTCCAGTTCGAAGAAGGCATCCGGGGCCGGAGCAATTCTTGACTCCGCGGCAGCTGGGCTCGCCGCCAGGGCGAATGCTGCCATGATGACAGTGAACGTGCGCATTGGTCTTCATACCTCCACCGCGGGTGGTCTACACAAAGCCGCTGAACAAGCGATTGATTTGGGAGCGAATACGTTCCAGATTTTTTCGGGCAGCCCCCGGATGTGGCACGCCAGCATGCCCCGGTC
>JBIKMK010000309.1:0-5461 GCA_044359315.1 Bryobacteraceae bacterium
CACTGCTCTGGATCAGCAGCCGGTTGCCGCCATCAAAGTTCGCGGCATTCACGGGAGTGAACGAGCTCGGCGAAAGCCCCGTCCAGGCCGCTGGACGGACGTGCCCCAGGCAGACCAGAGGCAGGCAGAGCACCGCGAGCGTTAGTTTTGCGCCCACCGATTGCGGCAACGTCATCCCACCATCCCTTCTGCTCGCCCGGTTAGCCAGCTCGTTTTCGAGGGTAAGCTACCAACGGCCGCCTGCATCATCTTATCCGCGATGCACCGATAGCGGGTTCAAAAAGCTGAGGCCACGGAAGCGGGTGAAGTCGCCGTCGGTGGAGACGAGAGTCAGGCCATGCTCAATCGCCAGGGCGGCCAGGTGCGTGTCGGCCACCCATTTGTGGGTACCGGGGGTTTGCGCCATCAGGTCACGGAAGATGAGGCGGTGCTGCGGGCCAGGTAGAGGCATCCAGACACGGGGATGGTCGAGCAGGCGGTCTAGGTGCCGTTGCGCCTCCGGCATGGCGAAGGCACCGGGGTAAATTTTGGGATTGGTGGACATGCGAAGAAATCCCAAGGCGGTGTGCCAAGGAATGCCGACCGAGCCCGCTCCACCCAGCGCATCGGCGAGCCAACCGGAGCAAGCATGATGGAACTCACTCGCCAAATCATGCGCCTGCAGCAGAACGCTCACGTCGAGCAGCGTCACTTTCCCTGGCTCTCCGCCCAATCCAGTTCATCCAGATAGGCCTCCATATCGCTGACTTTCTGAAAGCGCGCTGGTCCGAGGTTAGCCGCTTCAATGACAAAGGGCGCAGGCGGCAGCTCTCTTGACGATCGCAATCCCCGCAGCCCCAACCGCAGAGCCTCATTGATGGCCGCCTTGGGCGTCAAGGACTTGGCCTCCTGAAGCTCCCGCAGCCCTTGGACGACATCCGGATCGAGGGTGACGGTGGTCCTCATACATCACAGCATCTCATGGATGATGCAATTGCATCATACGCCTGATGCGGCCGGGACCTGACCGCTCTTGCCCGGGCGGCTCCCCAACTCCACTAGAATGTTGCCCAGATGCTGCACCGCCGCCAGTTCCTGAGCTCCCTCGCCACGCCCTTGCTGGCGCAACGCCGCCCGCTGAACATTGTGGTGCTGTTTACGGATGACCAGCGCTTCTCCACCATCCGCGCGCTGGGCAATTCCGAAATCTCGACCCCCAATATGGACCGGCTGGTCCGCTCCGGTACCGCCTTTACCCATGCCCACATCATGGGCGGCACCACCGGCGCCGTCTGCGTCCCCAGCCGGGCGATGTTGATGACCGGACAGAGCCTGTTCCATGTCCACCGCTCCATCGTCGAGCCGAAGCAGTTCCCCGACGCGGCCAAGAAGCCGTTCCACCTGTTCCCGGAGGTATTCCGCCAGGCCGGGTACGACACGTTTGGTTGCGGCAAGTGGCACAACCAGCCGGAACTGTATGCGCGCTGCTTCTCCACCGGCGGCCCCATCTTCTTCGGCGGCATGAGCGACCAGAACCACGTCTCAGTGGCGGACTTCAATCCCACAGGCCAGTACCCGCCTAACCAGCGACATACCGCCGACCGCTATTCAAGCGAGATGTTCGCCTCCGCCGCCGTCGATTTTCTGCGCCAGCGCAAGCCCGCCGGTAATCCTTTTCTGGCCTACGTCGCCTTCACCTCCCCGCACGACCCGCGGACCGCGCCGGCCCAGTTTGCCGCCATGTATTCGCCCGACAAGGTGAGCCTGCCGAGAAACTTCCGCCCGGAACATGGCTTTGACAACGGCGAGCTGAAGGTTCGGGATGAGCTGCTGGCGGGCTTCCCGCGCACGGAGGCTGAGGTCCGGCGGCATTTGGCGGACTACTACGCGATGGTGAGCGAAGTGGATTCGCAGATCGGCCGCGTGCTGGATACGCTGGATTCGACCGGTTTGGCCGAAAACACGTTGGTGGTTTTCGCGGGCGACAACGGTCTCGCCGTCGGTCAGCACGGCCTGATGGGCAAGCAGAACGTCTACGATCACTCGGTCCGTGTCCCGCTGGTGCTGCGCGGCCCAGGCATCGCGCGTGGCCGCCGGGACCCCTCGCTGGTCTACACCTTCGACCTCTTCCCAACGCTCTGCCGCCAAGCCGGGCTGCCGGTGCCTTCCACAGTCGAGGGCCGCGATCTGTTCACCGGCCCCCGGCGCGACTCGATCTTTTGCGCCTACCGCACCTTCATGCGCAGCGTCCGCACCAAGGACGATTGGAAGCTGATCCGCTACACCGTCAACGGCACCGAACGAGTCCAGCTGTTCAATCTACGCACCGATCCGGATGAGATGAACGACCTTTCCACGCAGCAACCCCGCCGCGTCGCCCAACTCCGGACGCGATTGGCGCAGTGGCAGCGCGAGCAGGACGACATCCTGGCCACCTAGCGCACGTGGCCCAGAAGTTTGGTGCATTTCAAAATTCCCGCCAAGGCGCCAAGCCGCCAAGAACGCCCTTTGCTGCTTTGCGGCTTGGCGGGAGAACAGCTCCGGATGATTGTCGCGGACTTCTGGGACAGGACACTAGCGCCGGGCCGCGACCCCCCTCTCTATTCCCACGCAGTCCACCCACAGCGAACCGTCAGACAACGCCCAGCCGTGGACCGCGTTTAAACTGGAGAGTTGCTTCTCACGTCCTCGGCGTTCTTCCTCTTTCTCGCCGCGCTGCTGGTGGTCTATTGGCCCATCGCGCGCTGGCGCACGCCCTGCCTCGCCCTCATCCTGCTGGCGAACTACTTTTTCTACGCCAAGTGGGACCTGCATTATCTGGCGCTGATCCCAGTGGCGTCCCTGGCCGATTACGCAATTGGCCGGATGCTGGAACGGTGGCGGTCGCCCTGGTTGCTGGGCGTATCGCTCGTAATGAACGTGGGCCTGCTGGTCTACTTCAAGTACCTGCCGTTCTTCCCGCTGCCGATCGGTATCAGCTACTACACTTTCCAATCGCTGAGCTACACGATCGACATCTACCGCAAGGACACCAAAGCCACCAAGAGCCTGCTGGCCTACCTGACCAGCGTTGCCTTCTTCCCCACCACGCTCGCCGGACCCATCACGCGGCCCGCCTCGCTACTGCCGCAACTGGAAAAGCTGAAGTCGCTGAGCGCCACCGATGGCGGCCGGGCGCTGTTCCTGATCGGCCTGGGCATGGCCAAAAAGTCATTGATCGCGGACTATCTGGGCGAAAACCTGGTCAACCGCGTCTTTGACTTCCCCAACCTCTATTCCGGCTTTGAAACGCTGGTGGCCGTCTACGCGTACGCTTTGCAGCTCTATTACGACTTCTCGGGCTACTCGGACGTTGCCATCGGCTCAGCGGCGTTGCTGGGGCTGAAGCTGCCGGCCAACTTCAACGCCCCCTACGCCGCCCAGAACCTGGCCGATTTCTGGCGGCGCTGGCACATCACGCTGTCCAATTGGCTGCGCGACTACGTCTACTTCAGCTTCCCCGGCCTGCGGTCCACCAAGTACATGCAGTACATCGCCTTGATCGTCACCATGCTGGTGGGCGGCGCCTGGCATGGCGGCACCTGGAACTTCATCATCTGGGGCGCGCTGCACGGCGTAGGCCTCGCCGTAGTCCGTGCTCTGCCGTTTGAAGCGAAGCAGACCTGGACCAAAGTGCTGGCGACGCTCGCCACCTTCCACTTCGTCTGCCTGGGCTGGATCTTCTTCCGCGCCGGGACGCTGGAGGGAGCGTTTGATGTGCTGAACCGGATCGGCTCCTTCACCTTCTCGGCGGCCAATGTCTCCCTGCCGCTGACCCTGGTGCTGGCCATCGGCGCGCTCACCCACTTCATCCCAAAGAACTGGTTTGAGTGGCTCCGCGAAACCTTCGCCGCCGCCCCGTTCTACGTCCAGGCCGCGCTGCTGTTCGGCCTGATCCTGACCCTGCAATACCTGGCCGCGACGGGAGCGGCACCGTTTATCTACACACGCTTCTGATGGCCTGGGAGCTACGATAAAGAAAGATGTCTGCGCTGCCGATTCCTCACCTAAGTTTGGAAGCCTACCTGGAAATCGAGCGCGCGGCCGTCCACCGGAGCGAGTATCGGGATGGCTTGGTGGTCTCCATGGCCGGAGGCACCAGCCTTCACGACCTGATCATCATGAACGCGGGTGCCGCACTTCACAGTGCATCCCGTGACCTTCTGTGCCGGGTGCACGGCGGCAATCTGCAGGTCTACATCGCGTCGTTCAACGTGGCCACCTATCCGGATGTGATGGTGATTTGCGGACCCACCCAGTTCACGCGTCGCCGAAATGACTTGGTGGAGAACCCGTCGCTCATTATCGAAGTTTTGTCGCCATCGACTGAATCGTATGACCGCGGCCGCAAGTTCGAGTACTACCGGGCGCTACCCTCCTTGCGGGAATACATTCTCATCTCCCAGGATCAGCCCCAAGTCGAACGCTTCTCGCGGCAGGCCGACGACAGCTGGCGGATCAACGTGCACCGCGGATTGCACGGAACACTTCCACTCGCAACGATCGACGCCGCGATTCAGCTGAAAGACCTGTACGCCAAAGTCGAATGGCCTGAAGAAGGGACCACGCCGCAATAGTGCCCGTCAAGATTCTCCTCACCATTGGCACGCTGGCCGTTCTGCTCACCGTGCCGGACCTGATCCCGCAGTACAAGGACTATAAGGTTCTGGACTGGTCCACCATTCCCCTGCTGCTCGAATTTCACGCCAAGGCGTCCATCGAAGAGGAGCAGCTCCGGCTGAAGCCCACCGTCGACGCGGTCACGGCGCAGAACGCCACGCTGCTGGCGGGCAACATGGAGCATTTCTATGAGGCGCTCCGCCAACGCGAAACCGGGCAGGATCGCGTGGTCCGCATCCTGCACTATGGCGACTCTCCCACCACGGCCGACATGATCACCGCCGACGCCCGCGTGCTGCTGCAGAAGCGGTTTGGCGACGCGGGGCATGGCTATCACTTGATTGCAAAGCCGTGGGCTTGGTATGAGCATCGCGGCGTCACCGTTTCGGCTGACGGCTGGAAGATCGACCCCGCCAATCAGTCTTCCGTGAAGGATGGTCTCTATGGCCTGGGCGGCGTCAGCTTCCGGGGCTCACCCGGAGCGCATTCCCATTTCAGCTTCCGCTCCACCCCGGCCAAGATCGAAGTGCATTTTCTCCCGGGCGAAGGCCGCTTGGAAACCAGCACCGGACCGGTCGACCTTTCAACGCGCGAAGGCTTCGTCACGCTGCCCGGAGCATCGCCCTTCGAGCTGAAGGTCACCTCCGGCCAAGTGCGCCTGTTTGGCATCCGCGCGCTGGATGAACGGCCCGGCGTGCTGTATGAAAGCCTGGGCCTGAACGGTGCCTACATTTCCGTGCTTGACAAGATGTTCAACGAAGCCCACTGGAGCGAGCATCTCCGCCGCGCGCAGCCCGATCTGGTGATCATCAACTACGGCACC
>JBIKMK010000440.1:0-4326 GCA_044359315.1 Bryobacteraceae bacterium
CTGCGGGGCACGCCCAAGCTGTTGCCGTCGATTCTGGTATCGATGATCTTCACGGTCTTCTCAACTTTGTTCAACCTCTATTCGATGCGCCGTGGGTCGCTGATTGTGGGCGTGGGGGCCCAACCGCTGTGGCGGGACATCGCCCGCTTTCCGGCCTTGCTGGTGGGCTTTGTGGCCAGCGGCCCCAAGCTGGTCTGGCGGTCCACCGCTGGCTTGCGAAGCGCGGTTGAACCGCGATGACCTCGCTGCACCTGACCAACGCCTGGCACGCCAAGTCCGGCGGCATTGCCACCTACTACCGGGCGCTGCTGGAAGCCGCGGAGCAGGATGGGCGGCAGATGGTGCTGGTTGTGCCTGGGGAACAGGATGGCTGTGAGCGGCGCCAGTACACCCGGCTCTACACCGTCGCGGCGCCATCCACCCGGATGAACCCCGGGTACCGCGTGATCTACCCCAACCGCTGGCCCGGCGTGCACCATCGCGTGGCGGAGATCGTGCGGGCCGAACAGCCGGACCTGATCGAGGTCTGCGACAAGTACTGCCTGCACTATCTGGCCGGTGCCATACGCCGCGGGCTCTTCCCGGGGCTGCACAAGCGCCCGGTGCTGGTCGGCATGAGTTGTGAGCGGATGGATGACAACTTGGCGGTCTATCTCACGCACTCCTCCTGGGGCCGGGCCTTTGCGCGCTGGTATATGAAGTGGGTCTATTTCGCTTTCTTTGACCACCATGTCACCGTTTCGCACCATACGGCCGACGAACTCCGCATCGCTTCGCGCGGGCATGTGCGGGAGCGCGGCATCTGGATCCGTCCCAACGGTGTGGATCTCAAGCGGTTCAGCCCCCAACACCGCACCGTAGCAGAGCATACCCGCTTGGCGCAGGCCGCCGGCGGCAATCCGGATTCCCGGCTGGTCCTCTATGCCGGCCGCTTGGCGAAGGAGAAGAACCTGCCGCTGCTGCTGGACACGTTCGAGGGTTTGCTCCAACAGGACTTTCGGCACGACTATCGTTTGCTGATCGCGGGCGACGGCCTGGAGCGCGCGGCCCTGGCCCAGGCTGCCGAAGCCCGCTTCCCGGGCTATGCCCATTTCCTCGGCCATCTGGCCGGGCGGGAGGAACTGGCCAGCCTCTACGCCAATGCCGACGTGTTCGTCCACACCAATCCAGCGGAGCCTTTCGGCATCGCGCCGCTGGAGGCGATGGCCAGCGGTACGGCGCTGGTGGCACCGGATCGGGGAGGCATTACTTCTTTTGCCCATGATGGCAATGCCTGGCTGGCACCGCCGGAAGGACGCGCGTTCACCCGCGCCGTGCTGGACGCCTTCCAATCGCCGGAGCGTGAACTGCGCCGCGCACGGGCGTTGGCCACGGCCGCGGCGCTGGACTGGCCGGTGGTGGCACGCCAGTTCCTTAACCTCTACCAGCAGTTCGTCACCGCCCACGGCACCGTGGAACCGGACTTCCGCTCGACGCCGGGCACTTGGCTGGGCTCTGAAATCTAGCGGGCCAGCATCGCTCTGGTAGGCCCGCTGATCGGCCGTTTGCGTTCTGGCAGCCCATATAATACGATCTATCCGGACCTGCGGGTCGTTGTTGGGCTACCCTCCCGACGCGGTCCCGCTTGAGTCCATTGCCCGAGTTCGGCAAGATCGCCTGAGCGCACCCAGTGGTCCGCCCAGTACATGAGGAGCCCTGTCCATGCCCTGTTCCCCTCGCCACCTGCAGGTCCCGGCACCGCGCGCCATTCTGGCGCTGGCACTGTTGTCGATCAACGCGCTGCCCGCCGCCGCGCAGTTCAAACCCAAAGATACCGAGTGGCCCACCTACGCCGCGGACTTGGCCGGTACGCGTTACCGGCCGCTCGACCAGATCAACGCCGGCAACTTCAAAACGCTGGAAGTCGCCTGGCGCTTCAAGACCGATAGCCTGGGCAACCGGCCGGAGTTCAAGCTGGAAGGCACGCCGTTGATGGTGGGTGGCGTGGTGTACGCCACGGCTGGTTCACGCCGCGCCGTGGTGGCTCTCGACGCCGCCACCGGCGAACTGATGTGGGTACATGGCGAACGCGAAGGCGAACGCGGTGCCGCCGCACCCCGGCAATTGTCCGGCCGCGGCTTGGCCTACTGGTCCGATGGCAAGGAAGAGCGCGTACTCTATGTGACGCCGGGTTACCGGTTGATCGCCCTCAATGCCAAGACCGGCACGCCCGTGCCCACCTTCGGCAAAGGCGGCTCGGTGGACCTGAAGCTGGAAATGGACCAGACCATCATGCCGGACCTGACCACTGGCGAAGTGGGCCTCCAGTCCGCACCCGTGGTAGCCAAGGACACCATCATCATCGGCGCGGCCTTCCGCGAAGGCATGACGCCCAAGACCAAGACCAACAACAAAGGCTACGTGCGCGGCTTCGACGTCCGCACCGGCAAGCGTCTGTGGATCTTCCACACCATCCCCAAGAAGGGTGAGCACGGCTACGACACCTGGCTGAATGGCTCCGCCGAGTATACGGGCAACAATGGCGTCTGGACCCAGATGACCGTGGACGAGCAGTTGGGCCTGGCCTATCTGCCGGTGGAATCCCCCACCTCGGATTACTACGGCGGCCACCGCCCGGGCGACAACCTCTATGGCGAAAGCCTGGTCTGCGTCGACTTGAAGACCGGCCAGCGCAAGTGGCACTATCAACTGGTCCACCATCCGATCTGGGACATGGACATCTCCTCGGCCCCCATCCTGGCCGACATCACCGTGGAGGGCAAGAACATCAAGGCCGTCGCCCAGCCCAGCAAACAGGGCTTCCTGTACGTCTTTGACCGCGTGACCGGAAAGCCGGTCTGGCCCATCATCGAGAAGCCGGTGGAGAAAGGCGACGTGCCGGGCGAGTGGTATGCACCCACCCAGCCCTTCCCCAGCAAGCCACCCGTCTATAGCCGCAACGGCGTGATGAAGGAAGACCTGATCGACTTCACCCCGGCCCTCAAAGAGAAGGCTTTGGCGATCGCATCCAAGTACAAGCTGGGCCCGGTCTATACGCCGCCCGTGGTCAGCAAGGTCGAAGGTCCGCTGGCGACCCTGACGCTGGGCACGGCCAGCGGCGGCACCAACTGGCCGGGCGCTTCGTACGATCCGGAAACCCACACCATCTACGCCTTCGCCTGCAATGCCTGCCTGACGCCCATCGGGCTGATCAAGCCGCCCAAAGAGATTTCCGAGGTGGACTATTTCGCCGGTACCGCTGGCCAGGAGATCCGCCTCCGCACGGGCCCCGGTGAAGGCGCGGGTGCCGATTCGCCCCTGCCCACGCGTCGTGCGGCAGCCCCCGCTGCTCCTGCCGGAGGCGGCGGTGGCGGAGCGTTGAACGTCGATGGCCTGCCCTTGATCAAGCCGCCCTACAGCACCATCTCCGCCATCAACCTGGACCGCGGCGAGATCGTCTGGCAGATTGCCCATGGCGAAACGCCGGACTTCATCCGCAACCATCCCGCGCTGAAAGGCCTGACCATTCCGCGCACCGGACAATCGGGCTTCAATGTCGGCACGCTGGTCACCAAGACGCTGGTGATCGCCGGAGACGGTGCCGTCACCAGCCCTCCGGGCCGCGCTCGGGGGGCGATGCTGCGCGCTTATGACAAGGGCAACGGCAAAGAGGTCGGCGCGGTCTATCTACCTGCTCCGCAGACTGGCTCGCCCATGACCTACATGTTGAACGGCAAGCAGTACATCATCGTCGCCGTCAGCGGCGGAGCGTATTCGGGCGAATACATCGCCTTCACGCTTCCCGCCACCGAGGAACGCGCCCCCAGCCAAGGCGGAGCCCAGCGCTAAACTGGCAATTACCAATCATGAACCGGCATCTGATCTCCGCCCTGGTGGCGGGCACGCTCGCGTCCGCCTGGGTAGTCTGGGCCGCCCAGGCTCCGGAGCCCACGCAATCCACCTGGGACGGCATCTACACCGATGAGCAGGCCCAGCGCGGCCAGCCGCTCTACAAGAAAGAGTGCGCCAGTTGCCATGGCGACCTGATGGGTGGCGGCGAGATGTCGCCGCCTCTCACCGGAGGCGAATTTCTAGCCAACTGGAATGGCCTGACGGTGGGCGATCTGTTCGAACGCATCCGCACCACCATGCCCATCAGCAAGCCCAAAACACTGTCCCGCCAGACCAACGCCGACATCCTGGCCTACATCTTCCGCATGGGCAAATTCCCAGCCGGCAAAGAAGAGATGCCGCCCGATGCCGAGATGCTGAAGCAGATCAAGATCGACGCCGAGAAGCCGGAAGCTAAACCCAAGCCGTAGTCAGGGAACAAACGCCTTCGCCATC
>JBIKMK010000310.1:0-5421 GCA_044359315.1 Bryobacteraceae bacterium
GGCGGGTTGATGAGGGCCATGTGGCTTGATCTCCCTTCGGTGTCACTTGGAGTGATTGATCTATACAATCACATAGCGCTCCGGCTAAGTCAACGGTGATTGATGTTCAGGGCCGGGTGGCGGCGCGCAGCCGTTGAACGAAGGCTTCGGTGCGGATGATGCCACTAGCTTCCGGCCATCGTGAGAGGTCTTCCAGGAGCGCGCGGGGGGCGCGTTCCAGGCATTTGAGGGCACTTTCCAGATCGCCCGCCCGCTGGTAGGTGAGGGCCGCCCAGTAAATGGTGTCGCTATCATTCGACGAAAATTGGAGGGCTTGGGCCGCTTCCAGTTTTGCGCGTTGTGGATCTCCGGTCTGGGCGCACAGATAGGCCAGCATAGCGCGGAAGCGGCTGCTGCGAGGCTGCGCGATCACCAGTTGCTCCGCCAAGGTGCGGGCACGGCGGAACGCGGACTGGGCCAGTTCCGCGCGGGCGGTGCCCTGATAGGCGACGCCCAGATAAAGCCAGGCATGGGTGTCCTGGGGGGCCAGAGTGGTGGCCTTCAGCAATGGGTCCAAGGCATCGTCTCCACGGCTCAGGTAGAGCAATACGTGTCCCAACTGGACCAGCGTATCGGCGGTGACTTCCTGATTGAGCGCGGTGCGCAACTCCGCCTGGGCTTCCGCAAAACGGCCTTGGTCCTGATAGACCACGGCCAAGCGCAGGTGCAACGAGGCCCGTTTCGGCGCCAACTGGATCGCGCGTAGCAAGGCCTTTTCCGCCTCAGCTAGATTTGATTGCGAGGCGTGCAACACGGCGAGTGACTGGTAGATGCGAACATCCTCCGGTGCCAGGCGCTGGGCTTCGCGGTAGGCCTGCAAAGCTTCTGGGAACTGGCTGCGCTGATAGTAAAGCTCGCCTAAGCGGCGGTAAGCATCCGGATGCGGTGGCTGGAATTCAGTGGCTCGTAGCATGCGGGCCAAGGCCTGCTCCGGCCGCCCGGCATCGACTTCAATTAACCCCGCGATGCGATGGACTTCGGCACAATCGGAGTTGCGCAATTCAGCCTGTTCCAGTGAGACGGCCGCTTGTTGCCGCCAGGACGCGACTTTGGTGAGGAAAGCTTTGCGGCGTTGTACTTCCGCTAAGGCGGCGTAGGGGAGCGGCGAGCCTGGGTCAAGCGCCGCGGCCTGCAGCAATTCTGCCAACGCCTGGTCCTGCCGGGCATCATCTTTGAAGAACTCGAGCCCGCGCAGGTAGGCTGGCTGGGCCTGCGCGCTGACGGTTGTGGCCTCTCGCAGAGCCGGAAGGTGCAGCGCCCGGCTGACGACGCCCGTCAAGGCAATAGGTGCGAAGCCCAACTGGTCCGGGGCATAGTTGGCCGCCCATTCCAGAGCGGGGGCGCCGGTGCGCAGGTCGACCAGTACGGCATGTACCGCCACTTTGCCGGACTGCGGGGCCAGATCCACCGTCAGGCGGTGCGTAGCGGTGCTCCAGTCGCGTGTCTTCAACGAAAGGCCGAGCTGCGGGCTATCCTTCAAGCGACCCAAGGCTTCCAGCGTCTGCTGACGCAATTGCTGAGCGTCGACCGGTACCCCACGTGCCACTTGGATGGACGGCAGTTCCAGGATCGCGGTCTGCGCCGGCTTGGTGGCTTGCCAGTAAGTGCCGAAGGCGGCCAGCGCGGCCAGCAGCAGCGCTCCGGCGGCGAGGTAGGCGCGGCGCTTAAGTTGGGATGGGCCCAGCGCATCCAGAATTTCCTGGACGGACTGATAGCGTTGCGCCGGGTCCGGGTGCAGGCACTTGGCCAGGATTCCATCCCAGCGGGAACCCAGCGGAGGCAGAGTTTCCGGGGCGATCATGACGGGCTGAGTGCTGCGATTTTCTTGGTGCGCTACCTGCTGCACGTCGACTGAGGCGGTGGAGGCCAGCATGGCCGCTCGGGTTTGGGGCCGGTAGCCGGAGATCAGCTCATAGAGTATTACGCCCAGCGCGTAAATGTCCGTGGCGACGTTGGTGCGCGAGCCGCGGAAAAGCTCTGGGGCCATGTAGCCGGGCGAGCCGCCGCCGGTGTTGCGAACCGAGACCCCGTGGGCCAGGCCGAAGTCGGTGATGACGGTGCGCAGGGAGCCATCCGGATTCTTGGCCAGAATCAGGTTGGCGGGTTTCAGGTCTCCGTGAACGATGTTGTGGCGGTGGGCTTCGGCCAGCCCGGCGCAGACCTGCCGCGCAATGGTTTCAGCCTCGTCAGCGGGAACGGGACCTTCCCGCAAGCGGAGAAACAGTGTGGGCCCGTTTAGCAGCTCCATGGTGAAGAACTCAATGGGCCCATCGGGACCCTCCATGGAGTGAATCTCGTGGATCTTGCACAGATTGGGGTGGCTGACTTCGGTGGCCAGTCGGACTTCCGGACGGAGGTGCCGGTCGCGGCCGGCACGGGCGCACTTCAGCGCGATCGGCCGGTCCAGCTTTTCGTCGAAGGCCTCATAAACCACACCCATGCCACCCTGGGCGATGCGCCGGACGACGCGGAAACGGTCCAACAGCAGTTGGCCGGGCGAGAGCGGATCGTAGGGCGTATTGGGCAGCGTCGTGGACATCGTGCCGGGAGCTATCTCATGGTATCTGAGGCGGGAGGAAGGCGCGGCGGGGAAGCTGTTGGTCGCCTGTTGGTCCCCGGTGGGAGCGTTTCTTCCTCAAGACCGACATCCGGCCTGCGCGCTGAGGAGTTTGGAGTAAATGAAAAAGGCCCCGGCGGGAAGCTCCCCCGGGGCCTTTTGTGCTTCTGATCCAGGCAGTTTACAGGTGTTGGTCGAGCAGTTTGGTGATTTCGCCCTTGGGCACCGCGCCCACGATCTGGCCGACGGGCTTGCCGCCCTTGAACAGCAGCAGGGCGGGGATGCCGCGGATGCCGTAGCGCGAAGCAGTGCCGGTGTTCTCGTCGACATTCAACTTGCCGACCTTCACCTTGCCCACATAGTCATCGGCGACGGCGTCTACCGTGGGGCCCAGCATGCGGCAGGGGCCACACCATTCCGCCCAAAAGTCCACCAGCACCGGGGTGTCCGCGTTGAGGACGTCGGCGTCAAAGGCGCCATCAGTAAAATTAACAGTGTTTTGTCCAGCCATTGGCTTCTCCTACTTCAGTTCGGTTGGATGCGGAGCGATTTCGAAAAGATTCAGGGTCTCCGGCTACAGAGAACGGTAAAGTTCCTGATAGGCCTGGACGGTCTGCTTCCACGAAAAGTCCTGGCCCATCGCCCGGACTACCATCGCCTGCCAACCGGCCGGATCGTTGCGGTAGACCTCAAGGGCGCTCCGGATGGCCAACAACATTTCCCATCCGTTGTATCCCCAGAACTTAAAACCCGTTCCTGCATCAATCGTATCATCGAGGCCGCCGGTGGCCCGGACGATGGGGATGGTGCCGTAGCGCAGGGCGTAGAGCTGCGACAGGCCGCAGGGTTCGTACTTGCTGGGCATTAGGAACATGTCGGAGCCGGCATAGATCTGGTGCGCGAGGGCGTTGGAGAAGCCCAGGTAGGCCCGGACTTTCGCCTTGTGGAACTCTTCCATGTGCCAGAACATGGTTTCCTGGCGGGGGTCGCCGGAGCCCAGCAGGATGAAGGTGATGTCTTCGGCGCAGAATTCATGGAAGACCTGACCCAGCAGGTCAAACCCTTTCTGGTCGGCCAAGCGTGAGACGACGCCGATCAGCGGCCGGTCGATGACTTCCTCCACCGGGAAGCCGAACTGCTTCAGCAGTGCGGCCTTGCAGGCGCGCTTACCTTCGGGTGCCTCCGCTGAATAGATGTCGGCGATGTGCGGGTCAGTTTCCGGATTCCATTCGGTGTAGTCGACGCCGTTCAGCAGTCCGGTGAGTGCTCCGGAACGGGCGCGGAGCAGGCCGTCCAGGCCAAAGCCGAATTCGGGGGTTTGGATTTCACGGGCGTAGTTGGGACTGACGGTGGTGACGCGATCCGCAAAGACGATGCCCGCCTTCATGGTGCTGCCCATGCCGTTGAACTCAACCAGATCGCTGCGCCAGTAGCTGGAGTTCAGCCCGACGGCCGCCAGTTGCGACGGCGGGAACAAGCCGCGGTGCTCCAGGGAATGGATGGTCATGATGGTCTTGATCCGGGCCATCGCGGGGTCGCCGGGGAAGAAGTTTTTCAGGTAGAGCGGCAGCAGGCCGGCCTGCCAGTCATGGCAATGGATGACGTCCGGCCGGAACAGGTGCCGGGCCACTTCGAGCGCGGCGCGGCAGAGGGCACCGAAACGGACGTGGTCGTCGTCGTAGCCGTAGAAGTTATCGCGGTCGTAGAGCGGCGGGCAATCGACCAGGTAATGGGCGACGCCGCGCAGGTCGAGCTGGTAGATGTCAGCCAGGTAATAGCCACCGGACATCCAGATCTGGAGGTCGCCGAAGACTTTGCGCAATCCGGCGAGCGGGATGCGGCGGTAGCGCGGCAGCACGACGGCCGTTTCGATGCCGGCTTCCACCAGCACCGGCGGCAGTGCCCCCAGGACATCGCCCAATCCGCCGCTTTTGGCGAAAGGGGCCACCTCTGATCCAACCATCAACACGCGCATTGGTTTCGTTCTAACTCCGGTTCCGGATTTACCCTTCGGTGACCTTGCCGGTTTCGTAATCCCAGCTCATGCGGCGGCCTTTGCGATAGGCCATGTTGGCCAGGTGGGCCGCGCCGCAGGCCGCCAAGCCTTCGGCGGCGGTTTCTGCTAGCGGCTTACCGGTCCGGACGGCTTCGATGAACTTTTCCTGGTGGTTCATGGCCGGGTCAGTGGTGTACTCCACTGGCTTCTTGGGAGACGGACGCCAGTCGCCGGCCTTTTTCAAGTACTGCTCGCGCATTTCGGTGGGCCAGCCGAGTGAGCCATAGCGCTGCACGGGGGAGGGTTCATTTTCGGGATAGAAGACGAGCTTGGATCCGCCACCGCGGCTGCTCTCAAATACGAGCGAACCTTCGGTGCCCATGATGGTGACCGGCTGGCCGGGGCGGCCGTTGTTCAGGTTGACGTACATGTCGACGACGAAGCCGGGTTCGTACTCAAAGATGGAGTTCATGACGTCGGGGACGGTGCGGCCATCCTTCCAGCGGTAGAGGCCGCCGAGGCTGACGACGCTTTTGGGCGCTTTGACCGGCATGACGCCGTGGGTGAGTGTGAGCAGGTGGACAAACAGATCGGTGGCGACGCCGCCGGAATATTCCCACCAGCAGCGCCACCGGAAGAAGACTTTCGGGTCGAAGGCGCGCTTGGGGGCGGGGCCGATGAAGCGGGCCCAGTCGATGGTGGTGGGCGAGGCGTCGGGCGGGACGGGGTAGACCCAGGCCCCTTCCGCCGAGTTCCGGTTGTTGGACATCCGGATCATGGTGACCTGGCCCAGGACGCCGGACTTGATGATCTCGCGGGCCTTGACGGC
>JBIKMK010000537.1:0-3702 GCA_044359315.1 Bryobacteraceae bacterium
CCTCACCGAGGAGCAGGTGGAATCGGTCATGAAGCAGCGGCCCCGTATCGGTGAAATGTTGGTGCAAGCCGGTGTGGTCGGCGCGGACCTGGTGGAGGCCGCCGCCATGGAGCAGCGCCATCTCAGTACCCAGGCCAAGAAGCGCAGCCAGACCGAGACTGCCAGCACCTTGCGCGTACCGGCCGCTAAGCTCGATGGTCTGGTGAACTTTGTCGGCGAACTGGTCACCGTACAGGCCCGGCTCAGCGGCTATGCGGCTGCTTCCGGCAACACCGAGATCGCCTCCATCGCCGAAGAGATCGAGCGTCTATCCGAGTTGCTGCGCGAAAGCACCATGAGCATCCGGATGCTGCCCATCCGCGAAACCTTTACACGCTTCAAACGCCTGGTCCGCGATCTCGCCACCGAACTCAACAAGCAAGTAGAACTGGTCACCGAGGGCAATGAAACCGAGCTCGACAAGACCGTGATCGAGCAGCTAAGCGATCCGCTGCTGCACCTGGTCCGCAATGCCATCGACCACGGCATTGAGTCCCCCGCCGAACGCGAGCGTCGCGGCAAGCCTCCTCTGGGCAAGATCCAACTGCGGGCCAGCTATGCCGGAGCCTTTGTGCTGGTGAGTGTCAGTGATGATGGCGCGGGCCTCAATTGCGACGCCATCCGCGCTCGCGCGATCGATCGCGGCCTGATCGCTGCCGACGCCATCTTGACCGAGCAGGAGATCTACCACCTCACCTTCGCCCCCGGCTTTTCCACCGCTGCCCAGGTGACGGAGATCTCGGGCCGCGGCGTCGGCATGGACGTCGTGCAGCGGGGCCTGGATGCACTGCGCGGCTCGGTCGCCATCACCAGTAAACTGGGCGCCGGCACCGTGATCACGCTGAAGATCCCGCTGACGCTCGCCATCATCGATGGCTTGCTGGTGGAAGCGGCCGGATCCTATTACGTCGTGCCGCTGTCAAACATCTCCGAATGCATCGAGTTCGTGCGGGAGCCCAACGTCGCCCGCCGCCATTCGCTCGTAAACGTTCGCGGGCAACTGGTGCCGTACGTCGTCCTGCGGGAACGGTTCGCGCTCACCGGCCAGCCGCCACCCATCGAGCAGGCCATCATCGCCGAAACCAACGACGGCCGCTTCGGCTTTGTCGTGGACCGTGTCATTGGCGACCATCACACCGTCATCAAAAAGCTCGGCACGCTCTACCGGCACATCGACGAAATTTCCGGAGCCACCATCATGGGCGATGGCTCCGTGGCCCTGGTGCTGGATGTCGAAAAACTAGCGGCCGGTGTAATCCGCGAAAGCCAGCGTCCTCGCCCTTTGGGGCAATTGCAAACACACTAACATCTGGCGGTCCACCTTCTCGCTGGCGTCGTCCAAAGGGTACCTCTGGCGGAGTTGCCCGCGCGGATTGACTAGCCCGCACCGCAACTGGATAGACCTCGCCCTCCACCCGAGCCCCAACCTCAGCCGATGTAGCGCCCGTGTGGTCTCCGTAGTATCCACACGGACACCCGTGTAGCTCTCGACTGGCCGGGTATGAAGGGCGGCGTAACGACTAACTGGCGCGTCACCACCTTGAAGTCGGGGCATTGAAGCCGCGGAACGCGTTGCGCTTCGGATCTAGAATGTGGATATGGCCTTTGTGCTCAGTGACGAAGAGCGGGCGGCGGCCATCGCTGGTCTGCACCAGATGGACTTCCAACGCCAGTTGGCGCAACGCAAGATCCCCCTCCACTACGATCTGGAGATGTTGGAGGAGGATTTGCAGCACGCGGCGGGGCTGAAGCCTCTTTGATTGTCGTCTCCGATACCTCTCCCGATCCTCAACTTAAACGCGATCGGTTATGTGCGCCTGTTCGAACTCCTATACGGGCCCGTGCTGATTCCCCCGGGCCGTCGCGTTGGAGCTTTCCCGGTAGCAGCTCTCCGCCAAGCAGATTTCTGGCTCAGCGATGACCTTTGCCATCAATTCTTGGCGAGCCAGGGGGAAGCTTAGCCGATTCGTTGCCGGTTCTTGTAGGAGACGGCTCGCCCGTCGTTGGCTGCGCCCGAGTCTCGGTGCTCATGCCGCAGCCGGAACAGAGCCGTCCCCTAAGCTATTGGACGGCAGTCCGTCGCGCCGCCAGCCAAGCAGCTGCTGAGTACGCGAGCGAGCAGCATAGAGGTGCTGTCACGAGCAGACCGATTAACCCCTCGCTTACGTTAGTGGCGCAGAACATGGATCTGATCAGAGTCGGGTCCCTGCTGAACATCCGGGCTGCCCAAAGACTGGGAAGCAACCATACCCAACCTGATAGCGTCCTATAGCGTCCAAGAGCGGAAGACACACAGTATCCCAGAAAACAGCCAGTAGCGATGGGAAATAGCGCGACTTTAGAAAACACCCGAAGACCGCAAGGTGAATCGAGTGGGCGTTGAAAGAGAAGCGCATCGTGGATAAACCCCGCAACAAACGAGAAAACGCAGATCATGCAGGTCTGAAAAAGAAAAAGGGTGAGGTGCGTCCCTAGAGTGAATGCGCTGCGAAAATACAACCTAATGCCCGGCGTCACGGCAGCAGTTCCGCCGGAAACTTCGCCCGGACGATGACGCCCCGGGTCATTCTTACTTGGTAAGCTTTGGCATCCGGGCCGTCCCGCTGGACGTTGATCATTTCCGGCACGCCCCCTTTTCGAAACAAGTGATGACTGCCCCGGACGTGGCACTAAAGCCCCAACCGCTCCAGCACCCGGCAAAGATCGTCAAAGCGAATCGCCGCATCAGCCGTGCCACTCAGAATGCGCTGAAGCGTCTTGTCCGCACCTATCACCCCATTGTAGACGGCCCTGTTCAGCTTCGGCGCTCATCACGGCCACCGAGCCTTTGGTGACGCCCTTCGATAGAAGATTGCCCCAGCCGATGGTGGGAGAAGCCTCATTCTATGAGACTCGCTGTGGTCCAGGAGAGCCCGAGCTGGATGGTTGGTGGTAACGAAGTAGATACACGTAGATGCCTGTCGCGATCAATCCACCGGCTATGATGCCTGCACTCGACAGATGATGGTCTGACGCGAAGCGAGCCACCACGACCAGCAGTGTCACGACTCCTGAGTTGTACAGGATGATTCGCCTCATTCGCTGCCGGATGGCGGGAATCGGGGCCCTTCCCGGAATTGTCCAACAGGAAATCAAAGAAAGAACCATCGAAACGATGAGCGATGTCATCGCATTAGCATCTTGAAGCAAACGGATCGCAATCACGCCTGCAATACTTCGGCCGAGAGTGCTCATAAACGGTAGGATCGTCATTACTGTAGGTCCGCTATCGCCGCACCGCATCCGGTAGCGCAGCCAACGCGCGGGTTACTTCAACCCCGCCGACTTCTCCTGGCCCACCAGAAACCGGCGGCTCTTTCCGAACGGCGCGCCGGTCTCTTTCACCTCCAGCTTCACTTCGCCGCCCTCTATTTCCGCAATGATGTGGGAGTAGAACCAGCCCTCAGTGAAGTGGTCATTCGGATGATGCCCCCGCAAGCTGCCCCCACTGGACCCCACCAGGACATACTGCACACCGTCCCGCTCCAGCCGCGCGTAGCGGTGGACGTGGCCGCTGAAGACCGTGTGGACCCCGTACTTCCGCGCAATCTCATGCAAACCCGTAAACCAGACCGGCCGGTGCAGCAACACAAACTTCAGCTTGGCCGCCCGATGCTTCTCCAG
>JBIKMK010000311.1:0-5411 GCA_044359315.1 Bryobacteraceae bacterium
GACCGCATCGAAACCCGGGCCGTGCGCCTGGCCTTTGGTGCGCACGCGGACCGGTTGCCAGGTTCGTCCATCAAGAGCCTGATTGGCCATCCGCAGGGTGCCTGTGGCGCCGCCAGTGTCGCTACCACGCTATTGGCCATGCGTGACGGCATCGCGCATCCGACGCTGAACCTGGATGAGGCCGACCCGGAGTGTGACCTGGACTACATCGCGCACCAGGCGCGGCCGCTCAAGATCAACACCGCCGTCTGCAACTGCATCGCCTTTGGCAGCAAGAACTCGGCGCTGGTGTTGCGGCGGGTGTAGCCGGGACGTCGCAGCCAGACCTTAGCGCAATTTGACGGCCGCGCCATTGACGGTCATGGGCTTGGCTTGCGGGCCCAATTGATCGCCGCGCAGATAGGCCATGGCCACCACTTTGCCCAGGGCCGGGGAATAGGCCGAAGACATCAGGTCGCCGCATTTCTTGCCTTCATCGTCCAGGATCTCTGCCCCGGAGGCCATGGCTTCGGTCCCCTCAATTTCAATGCTGGCCAAGCCCTTGTGGACCGCGCCGCGCGAGCGGACACGCTCGACGATCTCCTGCCCGATGTAGCAGCCCTTGCTGAAGTGAACCGCGTGCAGTTGCCGGGTCTCTTGCACCAGATGCTTTTCCAGGATGTCGTCGCCGTAACGGGGAGTGCCCCGCTCCAGCCGGATGACGTTGGCCGCTTCCGAATCGGCCGGCTCACCTAAGCGAGCCGTGAGGTCCGTGTCTCCGGGAAAGGTGATCACGCGCAGCTGTTCATCGCTGACCTTGTAGACCAGGCGCGGGCCCCATTCTTCAGAGCAGTCCGGACCATCCGGGATTGGCGCACCCAGCTCCCTGAGTCTGGCTTCGGCTTGCGGACCCTCCACCGCTATGCAGGCGGTGGTCTCCGTGACGTCTTCCAGCGTGACGTCATCGGCAATGATGAAGCGGTCCAGATGATCGAGCAGTTTGGCCCGCGTCTCGGGCTCCGTGCCGACCAGGAAATGATCCGGCCGGCAGAGGATGTGGGCGTCCGCGAGAATGCGCCCCTGCGCGGTCAGAAAGAACGCATAGCAGCCTTCGTCCGGCTTGAGCGCGTGAATATTGTTGGTGCACATGGCATGCAACAATCGGGCGCGATCTTCGCCGGTGAGCTTGATGCGGCCGCGCGTCGAGACGTCAAACCAGGCGCTGGATTGGCGGAGTGCATCGTAGCCCTGCATGACGGCTAATGCCCCTGCCGCAGCGCGGTCATCGCGACAGCCAACAAAACAATCGCGCTGCCGCTGACGGTGGCCCCAAAGGCCAGGCGGCGGCGCTTGCCTTCGTTGGTCTTGGGCAGCGCACAGATGATCATCACGGCCATGACATGCAGCGCCAGCAGAAACTTAATGCCAAAGATCATGTGCCAGCGCGACGGCACGCCCGCGGCCACCGCCTGCATCATCTGCCATAAGCCGCTGGCCACCAGCAAAACCGAGGGCGTCACCACAAAGCGCATCGAGGGTGGATTGCCGCCCGAAAACTTGATGTAAAACGCCGCGCCCACCAGCACCACGGCCGACACAATGTGCAGCGACCGCAGAATGATTCCAACAATATCGTCCATACTTTCAGTATAGGGAGCCGCCGGAGGCGCAGCTGATCGGGGCGGCGGCGCGGAAAGCGAGAAACATCGATTTGATCCATGAAATTCTGGCCGTCGGCCCACTGGAGTGCAACTGCTCCATCCTGGGAGACGAAGACACCCGCGAGGCATTTGTCGTTGATCCGGGGGATGACCTGGACCAGATTGAAAGCATCCTCAACAGCCACCGGCTGCGCGTCAGCAAGATCCTGATCACGCATGCGCACATTGACCACATCGGGGGCGCGGCGGAGTTCAAGCGCCGCACGGGCGCGCCGGTTTACCTGCACCCCAAGGAACAGCCGCTCTACGATTCACTAGATAAGCAAGCCGGCTGGCTGGGGATGCCGACGCCGGAACGCACACCCATCGACTTTGCCCTGGTGGGTGGAGACCGCCTGCAACTCGGCCCGGTGGAGTTTCAGGTGCTGGACACGCCGGGCCACTCTCCGGCCAGCGTTTCGTTCTATCTGCCGTCAGAATCCATGGTGATCGCCGCCGACACGCTGTTTTACCGCTCCATTGGCCGCACGGATCTGCCGGGCGGCAATGGGCCGCAACTGCTGCGGTCGATTCGCGAGAAGCTGCTCACGTTGCCCGATGACACGCTGGTGATACCAGGCCACGGGCGCAACACCACGATCATCGATGAACGCCGCTACAATCCTCACTTGAAGGTCTAGGCGTTTTCCCTAGCTACAGTTTCGTGGGTACACCGGAATTCAACGCGGACTTCGTCGTTTTCCGGACCGGACTCGGCGACCTAAGCTTCCCGCCGCTTCCGCTTCAGCTCTTCCATCACGCCAATGGTCAGCTCCTTGGCATCGTTGACGCACTTCAAGATAATCTGCAAATCCATTGCAGGCTTGCCTGCTTGACGAGCGCTTTGACAGTAGACACCGTGTTGTCCGACAAGTGTAAGCGCATCAGTAAGCAGGTCGAGACTTAACGCCAGCCGGCCACGTTCCAACCCCATTTGCATCTCGTACCGCTCCAGCTCTTCCCGGCGTTCTTCATAGATGGTCATCACCATCTATCCTAAAGGGAGATGAATATACCTCCTTGGCCGGTCTCAGGGGACCGTGAGTTGGAGTTGCTCCGCGAAGTATTGGCCAGCCCCCAATGGGGTGGCTTCAACCCGATGGTGGCGAAGTTCGAACGGGACTTCACCGCCTACCAGGACGCCCGCTACGGCGTCAGCGCGGTGAACGGAACCGTCACCCTGGAAATGGGGCTGCAAGCGCTGGGCATTGGTCCAGGCGACGAAGTGATCGTTCCGGCCATCTCCTTTGTCTCAACCGCAACGGCGGTGTCACGCGTGGGTGCCACGCCGGTCTTTGTCGATATTGAGCCGTCCAGCTATAACATCGACCCGGTGCGCGCCGCACTCGCCGTCACCTCCCGGACCAAAGCGATCTTCGCCGTCCACTTCGGTGGCCCGATGGCGCAGATGGACCGGCTCCGCGAACTTACCGACGCCTTTGGCCTCTACCTGCTGGAGGACGCGGCGCATGCGCATGGCACGGAATGGCGCGGACGCCGCGCGGGCAGCCTGGGCACCTTCGGCTCCTTCAGCTTCCAGAATGGCAAGGTGATGACCTCCGGCGAAGGCGGCATCATCGTCACCAATGACGAAGCGTTATCGGAGCGCATCCGCAGCTTTGCCAATCAGGGCCGCCGACAGGATGGGGCCTCTTTTTTCCATCACTACACGCTGGGCACCAACTACCGGATGACCGCGTTCCAGGCGGCGGTGCTGATCGCCCAACTGGAACGGCTGCCGCAACAGATTGACCTGCGCAACCGCAACGCGCAACTGTTGTTCAGCCTGTTGACCGACGTCGAAGAGATCGGCTTCCAGAAAGCGCTGCCCGAAAACAACATCCACAGCTACTACCTGCTGGTGGGGCACATGCTGCAGGGAAATCGGACTGAGTTTGTCAAGAAGCTGAACCGGCTGGGCGTACCCAATACGCCGTTCTACCCGCACACGCTCTACCAGAACCCGCTCTACCAGCGGCCGGATTCGTGCGTCATCCACGATTGCCCGATTGCGGAAGATGCCGTGACACGCAGCTTCTGGCTGCCGCACCGCGTTCTGATGGGCGACGAGGAGACAACCAGAGCGATTGCTTCCGCGATTCGGGAAGCCTGCGCTTAACGGGTTGATGTGGATGGGTTGGTGCGGATGCCGAGACTTGAACTCGGATGCCCTTGCGGGCGCTGGAACCTAAATCCAGAGCGTCTGCCAATTCCGCCACATCCGCAGGAGGTCGAGGGGAACCTCTACAAGTTTAGCGCGGCCACGGGCGGGAAAAGGGCGTTGAAGTTCTCAAAAAAGATCCGGCTTTGGTCCGCCGTACTGACACCCAGGGTCTCCAGTGCCGCCTTCTGCGCGGCATGAACGCCCGCCACCCAGCCGCGGGGGAAGAACGAAGAGTCCGACCCAAACAGCAGGCGTTGTGGACCCACCACATCAAGCGCCCGCCGGAAGACCACCGGCAATTCGAGACCTTCGTACTTCATCCAGGCATTGGACGACGAAGTATCGAGATACACGTTGGGGCACAAGTCCGCCAGCATCAGCGCCTCCCGAAACAGGCCCGCACCGAAGTGCGGAATGATAAAGCGCGTTTCCGGGTTGGCCAGCGCCACCGCGTGCAGATCGAGCGGATTGGAATAGCGCATGTCAAAGGGCGACGCCAACCCCAGCTTCTTCCGGACACCCACGCTCAACACACCGCAATGGACAAAGGCCGCACGGGGCCAGGTCATCTTCAGGTCGGCCACCGAGTAACGGTGCATCGCCGGGAACAGGCAGAGGGCATCCAGCCCCTCCGGCGGGGCAGCCGCCAGCGGATTAACCATAGCGAAGGCGGCAAAGCGATCCGGGAACGCCGCGCGGGCGGCCAGCACGGATGGCGCATCGGCGGGCAGACTGGCGATCAGCGCGGCGCGGGACACTCCCTGCCGATCCATCTCAATCGTCCAACGGCGGGCCAGGTTCACCGGGTCTTCCGGAGGCAACTCCCAGTTCAGGCGCGTGCAGGCAGCTTCAGCGTCACCGGCCAGTGCCGTAAAGAAACCGCGGGAGAAAAAGTGGATGTGCGCGTCGTTGATCATTCTTGAAGCTTACCGGGAAGCGGCGGCAGCCTCGGCGGAGGAGTACGGGAAACGGGTTAAGCCGGCGGCCAGCGCCAACTGCGTCAGTCCGGCGACGTTGCTGACACCCAGCTTCTTCATCATCGTCTTGCGATAGCTGCGCACGGTTTGTAGGCCCAGGTCCAGCATGGTGGCAATCTCTTTGCTGGTCTTGCCCTCAGCCACCAAACGGAGCACTTGCAGCTCACGCGGAGACAGTTCCGCCAGTTGCGACGAGGCCGGCTTGAGGTCCAGGTCACCTTTTTGGATACGCGTCAACAAGCGGTCAGAGACTTGCGGGCTGAGATAGCTGCCGCCCTTGGCCACCGTCCGCATCGCATCAAACAAATCGGAGTCGGAAGCCCGCTTCAACACAAACGCCCGCGCGCCGGAGCGGATGGCGCTGACGACGGAATGTTCGTCGTCGTACATCGACAAGATCAGAATGCGGGTTTCCGGCAGGTGGCGAAGAATCTCCACCGTGGCTTCGACACCATTCAAACCCGGCAAAGCAACGTCCATCAAAACCAGGTCCGGCTTCAGCTTGCGGACCAGGGGAATGGAGTCGCCGCCATTGTCGCACTCGCCCACCACCGTAAACTCTTCATGCAGACGAAAGATCGCCTTCAGTCC
>JBIKMK010000312.1:0-5406 GCA_044359315.1 Bryobacteraceae bacterium
CTGCTGGATGTGGTGTTGACCGTTGATGGCGTCAACTATCAGGAGACGGACGCCTGGCACCACATCCGCCTGATTGAAGCGCAGCATCAGAATTGGCCCCACCCGCTGAAGGTGGATCCGCTCAGCCTCTACCCGGCGGGTCAACCGTCCTCCGTGGCCCCGCTGTTTGATTTCCTCATCGCCACTGCGGGGCTAGTGTTGCCGCTCGATCTGGCTGCCGCCTGGGCTCCGCCGGTGCTGGCGGCGCTGACCGTGATCGCGGTCTGGGGTTACACCCAGGCGGCATTCGGCAGTCTGGCCGGATGGCTGGCCGCTCTGCTGGCCGCAGGCTCCGCGGGCCGCTGGCTGAGCATGGGGAAGCTGGGCTTTACCGATCATCACGTGCTGGAGGGGTTAACCGCGGCTTGCTTGCTGTGGGCGCTGGTCCGCTGGCGGCCGTGGTGGGCGGGTGCGGCTCTGGGGGCCTACTTGCTGACCTGGGTGGGAGGCGCGCTGGTGGCGGCGCTGGTGGTGGCCTGGATGGCCCTCGAGTTGATCCTCGATCACAGCCGTTTCCGGGCGTCTATTGCTACGCTCGCGCTGGCGCTGGCGTGTGTGGTCCCGTTCTTCGACTCGCTATGGATGGAGTACAGCTTGGCTGTGCTGGTCAGTGGCCTGGTGATGCTGTCCTTGATCCGGGTGGCGGGCTGGCGTTGGACTTTGGGGGTGGTGGCTGCGGGGGCCGGGATCGCCGTGTGGCTGAAGCCGGAACTGGCCGGCATTCTCGCCTTCATCACTTCGCCCTCGAATTCGACCGGCGTAGCTGAGTTGAGGCCGCTGGTTTATCGGAGCGGCCGGTGGACACTGGTGCCTTACTTCCAACAGTTGGGGGTGGTGGGCCTGGTGATGATTCCGGCTCTGGGCTTGCTGGCCCGGCGGCTGGTGGGCTCCACCGGAAGCGGTTTCCGTCTGCTGTGGGCCTGGGCGATCGTGTTTCTGGTGTTGGCGGCGGGGCAGGAACGCCTCGCTCAATACTTACTGCTGGGGGCGATCCCGCTGGGCGCGGGCCTGGTAGCTTGGCTGGTGGACCGGCTGCGGCCCGCGCTGCGACCGTTCGCGGTGACGGTGGCGGCACTGCTGCTGGTGGGGCCGAGCGCTGTCTTCTACCCGCAACTACTAGGCCCGGATTCCGGCGTACCCGCAGCTTGGCGGGAGGCGCTGGCCTGGGTGCGGACCCAGACGCCGGACCCCGCCGCGCAGCCCTACGGCATTCTCAACTGGTGGGGCAGCGGCTATTGGATCACGGCCCTGGCGCATCGGCAGCCGCTCAGCAATCCCACCCAAACCGGGGCGGAGGAAGCGGCCCGGCTGCTGCTGAGTGAGGATCCGGCCATCGCGGCCACCATGGCGAAGCAAGGGCTATGGTACGCCGTGGTTAGCTCGGAACTTCTGCTGCTGCCCAGTGCACAGGGGGCTTCGGGGGCCTTCACCAGTGTGGTCGGCGGGGCGGGGCAGAACATCAGTAACTATATCCAGACCTTTTACCGCGCCGGGCCCGATGGGTCACTAAATCCGGAAGTGCGCTTCATGCCCGCCTACTTTCGGACGCTGATTGCCCGGCTGGGCTTGAGCGGCCCTTGGCGGCATGCCGGCTCGGCCTCAGTGCAGGCGTTGGCGTATGTCCGCAAGCAACGCCAAGGCCAGTCCTATAAAGAGATCGTGGCCGAATTTGCGGGGACGCCGGAGCAGGCGGATCTCTTCATCGCCCAGCAGCAGGCCCTGGGGAACGACGCTTCGCGGGTCAGCGATAATCCGGCGGTCCCCTGCATTCCGGTGGAACTGCCGGCGGGGATCCGGCAAGTGTTTCCCGAGGCCTCGCGCCTGGCTCCGGAGACTCTGGTGTTCGCCATCGCCCGATAGCGGGTGAGTACCCGCTAGGGCGTTCTCCACTTCTTTGCGGTTTCGAGTAACCGGGGTCGGTTAGCGCATCCTGCCGCGGAGCAACATCGCCCTTGGGCCCTTTTCCCCCACCGTTTCGGTCCAGCCTAGAAAGATGCGGCCAGACATCCCGAGGGCGAGCGATGGCGTGGAGACTGAGCCTTCCCCTGGCATGCCGGCCTTCACCAAGCTGGACAGCGTTCCGCCGGGCATCAGCTCGCGGTAATAGATGCTGCTTTTGCCCCAGGACTCTTTCTCCTTCGGATCGCGCGCCTTGAAAGCCACTGCCAGGCGGTTCTCGTAGGCCGCGACGAAGGGATAAGAGGGGTCAACCGTGCCATCGGAGAAGGACTGGCGAGGCGAGAACTCCGTTCCGTTGGTGGTGGACGAAAAGTAGATACCGGGCTTGCCGTTGGCTTCCGAGAACCAGACCACATACAGCTTGTCGCCGACGGTAGCCAGGCTGGCGCCGACATGCGGACAACCCTTGATCTTCCAGCCGTCCCGGTTTACCAGCACGCCCTTGGTCCAGGTTTCCCCCTTATCCGCCGAAGACGCCGTATAGATGTCTCGCAGGTCGCCATTGTCGACGCCACGCCAAGTGGTCACGACCCGGCCGCCGGTAAACCCGAACCCCACGCGGCAGCACGGGCAGACGTCCCGCGCGATCCGCACGTTTTTCGACCACGTCTTGCCGCCATCGGTTGACCGCGTCAGATACACGGACGCCGCGCCAGCGGTATAGTCGCCCGTTTTGGCCTCGTCCTTATCGCGCATGTCGAGCCAAGCCGCGTACAGGGTTCCGTCCGGGCCAACGCCCGCGCCCTGAAAACCATGCGAGTTTGGCGCGGGATCATCGTCCAGCGTGACGGCCGGTGACCAGGTGGTCATCATGGCCCCGGCGCGCGAGAAGCGAACGTGGCTGCCACCTTTGGCGTCTCGCGCGTTCCAGAAAGCGTACAACGTCATTTCATCCGGCGAGAAGAACAGCTGCGCGGAATTCTCGCCATGGTCCGAGACTTCGCCGGGAACGTTGTTGATTCTCTGGGGCTCGGTCCAGGATTCGCCGAGGTCATTTGACGAGACGTAGTGCAGGTCGGCGCCCCGTTCACCCGGCGCGGCGTAGATGGCCACCAGACTCTGGGCCCGGCGGGAAATCACCTTCAGGCTCTTGGCGGGCTTGCCGCCATTGAGGGACTGGGCTTGTTTCTCAAAACTTACCAGAGGCGCCGTCGCGGCGCCGAGCGACAGCAGGGCCGCTAATGCAACGTAGATTGGTTTCATAGGTTCTCCTTGTTTGACTTAATTTCAGAAGCTCAGCCGCAGCGCTAACTGGGCCTGGCGCGGATCGTTTGCCGTCAGGGCCTGCCCAAAGTTGGGCGAGGTCAATACGCTGTCCGGCGGGTTGTAGTTGACGGTATTCAGGAGATTGAACATCTCTCCCCGAAACTCCAGCCGGAACTTGTCCGAGAGCACCACGCTCTTGGATAGGCCAAGATTCAGGCTCAAGAGGCGATCACCCGCCAACGTATTCCGGCCCAAGGTGCCGAACGTGCCGCGGAGGGGCGTAAGCTGAGCCCGCAGTGCCGGGTCGACGGCAATGACCCGCCGCGCGGCTGGGTCCAGCGTCAGCGAGCCTGGTACGGCCATCAACCGGTTGTTGTTCGAGCCGTAGGGGTTGTCGCTGCCCGCATAAAGCGTGTAGGCGCGTCCGCTTTGCAGCGTGACGATCCCCTGAACACCAATGCCCCAATAGAGGGGGCGGCTGAAGGCGGTGGTGAAGACATGGCGCAGGTCGAAATCGGACGGGCCGCGGTTGAGCCGCCAGTTCCGCTCGTCCAGAGCGAGGATGCCCCGGTCGAGGCCGGTATTGGAGTTCGGGATGTCGCTTACTTCATCAATGAACTTGGCCCAAGTGTAGGAACTGCGCAGCGTCAGATTGCGAATTCGCGACTGGAAGCTGGCCTGTAGTGAGTGATAGCCGGAAGTGGCGGCCGTTTCCAGCACATTCACGACGCCGACGGACGTGTCCGGCCTGGCTGATTGGGCGAGCCCATCGCCACCGTTCGGGCGGGAGACACGCGGTAGTTTTCGGCCGAGTGTGCCGACATACGCTACGCTCAGCACCGTTTGCGGATTGATGAGCTGTCGCTCCAGGGCCAGATTGAGGTGCTGTGAATAAGGTTGCCGGAGATTCCTTTGCGGTACCACCAGCCCGGAGGGCAGCCCGGCCTGGGCCGTCGCCAGCAGATTCGGGAAAGTCGGAGATGCGGTCGCAAAGTTCCGGATCAGCGGAGGATTGAAGCGGGCCAGCCCGACGAAGCTGAGTTCCAGCACGTTGTAGTAGATGCCGTACCCGGCGCGCAGCATCGTCTTGGCGGACCGGTCAAGCTGCCAGGCCAGGCCCAGGCGGGGCATCAGATTGTTGTAATCCGGCGAATAGCGATATTGATCCGGGATCAGTCCATTGACGTCGCGGGGGACCGAATTGAACTCATAGCGCAGCCCGAGGCTGAGAGTCAGACGGCTGTGGATGCGCCAATCATCCTGAGCATAGAAGTTCAGTTCCGAGGCGCGGAGACCCAGATAAGGGTTCCCAACGTTGCGCGAATACGAAGCCGCCCGGCCGGCCAGGAAGTCCGGCACCGAATTGAACCGCAGCGCACCGGTGAATGACGGGGCGAAAGTTCCGCTGTTGAGTTGCAGGCGGCGGATGTTCGCACCGAACTTCCATGAGTGGCCGCCACGGTTCCAACTGAGATCATCGGCGAACTGGAAGGTGTTCTGGGCGGTTTGACGGCGCATGAAAGCGAACTGGCCGAGGGAGGTTAAACCGTTCACCGCCACGGTGCCCACCATGCCGTTGCGGGTGGCATCACCCAGTGTGACCGGGTCCAGGAAATTGTCGTTCAGGTCGAAGCGGGTGTAGTTCAGCCGCGCTTCGTTCACGACGTTGGCTGCTCCGGTCCAGATGTGCTGGAGCGAATGCCCCGTGGGGCCGACGCTGGATTCGTAGCGCGCCAGCGAAGCGCCGCTGGTTCCGAGATTGACGGCGGTCAGGCGGGTGGTCCGCCAGAAGATCCGCTGAGAAGGCGAGATCTCGTGATCCACACGGAAGACCTGGCTGTTCTGATCGAGATTGAAGCCGGGATTGGCCCGGTAAAGATTGGTCCCGGCAATATTGGGCTCCGGATAAAGATTGGCGAGCGGCACGATGGCCGGCACGGCCTGTGCCTTTTGGGCAGCGGTGAGTGTTTGTATCGTCTGCGGACTCGTCGTGCGGCGGATGTTCCATTCGTTGTTCACGAAGAAGAACGTCCGGTTGCGCCGGATCGGGCCGCCCAGGTTGTAGCCAAAGTTGTTCCCCCGCAACGGTGGCTTCACCAGGTCGAACGTATTGCGGGTGTCGAGAACTTCATTCCGGAGGTAGTTGTACGCGAGGCCGTGGAACTCATTTCCCCCGCGCTTGGTGATCAACGAGATCACGGA
>JBIKMK010000313.1:0-5399 GCA_044359315.1 Bryobacteraceae bacterium
CTATGCCACCATTCCTCGAACTCGTCGGTGAATTCAACTTCCCATGCCACAGACTAATTATTGAACGTGATCAATATGGAGTGCAAGCCATATATCTCCTGCCGAATCGCATGCCGTCTCGAAGCTGCGATTCGGTAGCGATATGTCACGCAGCGCACAGCAGCACGCCGCCCGGTCAGCGCCTGTTGCCTGGAGCGCTACCTTCCGCTACCCAAATCCAACCGTCCGCTAAACACCGGATCCCCCGGGTCCGGCTGCGTCACGTGGAACCCAAAGCCGCGGATGATTTTCAGCATCCGCGAGTTCTCCGAATGGACATCAGCGGTGATGGCCACCGCACCCTCCCGCCGCGCGACCTCCACCAGTCGGCGCATCATCTCCGTGCCCAAGCCCTTGCCCTGCGCATGATCATTGATCAGCAGGCCCAGCTCCACCTCTTGCTCATAGCCCGGCACGCGCTTCAAGCGGCCCACGCCTAGGATCGCCCCGTCCTGCTCCGCCACCAGCGCGATCTCGCGGTCGTAGTCGTTGAAGCAGATGCGGGTGAGCCGTTCATGCGCCACGCGCTGCGACAGCTTCATGAACTGGAAGTAGCGCAGGTAAATGGAGCGGTCCGACAAACTCTCATGGAACACCACCATCGCTGGCTCATCCTCGGGGCGGATCGGGCGGAACCGGACCTCGCTGCCATCGCGCGCCAACCAGTCCCCCACATACTGCTGCGGATACGGCCGGATGGCGGAGCGCACCTGCGGCGCTTGCTCATGCAGCACGATGCGTGCATCCAAAGCCAGCAGCCGCGTCGGCGAGGCCAGCAGCGGGTTGATGTCGATCTCTGAAATCCACCGCTGCTCCAGCACCAGTTGCGAGAACCGGACCATCAGCTGCGTCAGGCCGTCCAGATCCACCGGCGCGCGGCCCCGGATGCCTTTCAGCGCCTTCAGGATCTTGGTCTCCTCCATCATCCGCCGCGCGAGCGTTGTGTTCAGCGGCGGCAGAGCCAGCGCACGATCCTCGAATACCTCCACCATCACCCCACCCGCGCCAAACAACAGCACTGGGCCGAACTGCGGGTCCACCGACGATCCCAGGATCAGCTCATAGCCATCCAGCTTCTCCATCGGCTGCACGTTGACACCTTGAAAGTCCGCCGCCGGAACGCCCGCTTCAATCCGAGCGAACGCCTCCCGCACCGCCGCCGCGTCACGCAGATTCAGTTGCACGCCGCCCACGTCGGTCTTATGCGTGATGGTCAACGAATGCAGCTTCAGCACCACCGGATAGCCCATCGCGTCCGCCGCCGCCACTGCCTCCTCCGCCGTCGTCGCGATCGCCGTGGCCGTCACCGGAATGCCGTAAGCGGCCAGAATCTGCTTCGATTCGTGCTCGGTCAAAATGCGCCGTCCCGCCGCCCGTGCCGTGTCGATAATCGACCGCGCAATCTGCGTATCGGCGTCCATCTCCGTGTAGGCGGGCGTCTCGTAAAGGCCGCGCAAGTTGTCCGTGTAGCGCCACATGTACTCAAACATGCGCGCCGCCGTATCGGGGTAGCGGAACGTCGGGATGCCCGCTTCATTCAGGATCTTCTCGCCCGCCTCGACAATGGGCCCCCCCATCCAGCTGGCCAGCACCGGCTTGGCCCGCCCCTGGTGGGACAGCTTCGCGAGCGGCTTCAACTGCTCCGCGATCTCGGTGGGCGACGTCATCGCCTGTGGCGTCAGGATCACCAGCAGCCCATCGCTATTGGGGTCCTGCGCGGCAATAGCCAGTGACTTCGAGTAGCGCTCCGGGTCGGCATCGCCAATGATGTCGATGGGATTGTGATGGCTCCACGTCGGCGGGCAGACCTCATTCAACGCGGTGATCGTCGCGGGCGTCAGCTCCGTCAACCGCCCACCCGCTGAAATCAAGGCATCCGTCGCCAACACCGCCGGACCACCGGCATTCGTCAGGATCGTCAAGTGCGGACCCGACGGCCGCGGCTGCTTGGCCAGTACTTCCGCCATGTAGAACAGCTCCGCAATGCTTTCCACGCGCAACACACCCGAACGCCGGAAGGCCGCGTCCAGCACATCATCAGAGCCCGTCAATGAACCCGTATGCGAAGCTGCCGCCTGGCCTCCCTGCGCCGTGCGCCCGGCCTTGATGACGATGATCGGCTTGGTCAGCGCCACCTCGCGCGCCGCCGAAAGAAACTGCCGCGCATCGCCGATCGATTCCATGTAGATCAAGATGGCGCGCGTCCGGTCGTCCTGGCCCAGGTAATCGATCAAGTCGCCCCAACCGATGTCGAGCATTGAGCCGGTGGACACAAACGCGCTAAAGCCCACAAGTTCCTGAAAACTCCAATCCAGCACCGCCGTGCACATCGCGCCCGATTGCGAAATGAAGGCGATGTTGCCCGGGCGGGCCATGGCTTGGGCGAAGGTGGCGTTTACGCCGGTGGAAGGCGACATCAGGCCCAGGCAGTTGGGCCCCACGATGCGCACACCAGCCGCCCGCGCTTCCGCCAGCAGTTGCCGCTCCAGTTCCGCACCCTCCGGACCAATCTCCTTGAAGCCCGCCGAAATCACCACCGCGCCCCGGATGCCCTTGGCCCCACATTCGCGGATCAGGCCCGGAATGGTGGCCGGTGGAGTTATGATGACGGCCAAGTCCACGGCTGGCGGCAGATCCGCCACACTCGCAAACGCCGGGACCCCCAGGATAGAAGGCCTCGTCGGGTTCACCGGGTAGATCTTGCCCTCAAACCCTCCCGCCAGCAGGTTCTCCATGCACGCCCGGCCCACGCTGTGCGCGCGCTCCGTCGCCCCAATCACCGCAATATTCCGCGGCGAAAAGAAGACATCCAGTGGATGCCGCTCCGACAACATGTAGTGCTGGGCCATCTACTTCCATGATGGCGTAAATGGGGTGCATGACACACCAACGCCAAGCTAGAACCCGGCCCTCGTGTTGTCGGAGGCGGTCAGTTGACGATGCACTCGAACTCGCCAGCTGGCAGTTTGCATTGACGCTATCGGGGGAAGGCGCATCGGGCGGGTCACGAACTCTCCTCCGGGGAACTTCCCGGGTGCGGGAGGCGCCCTTTCGCCAATGCTTCGGAGCCCGGTGGTATGCGGAACGGTTCTACCAAAATGCGCTCGTAACAAACCTCCAGCACGGTCAAGCGCACCGTGCCACCCGGTGCGTGGAGTTCGACGTCGTCGCCTGCTGCTGCCTTCATCAACGCGCGTCCCAGCGGTGATACCCAACTAATGTGCCTGCGATCGAGATCAACCTCGTCGGCGCCCACGATACTCACCACTCGCTCCGTTCCCTCGTCATCTTCATAGCGCACAGTGGCTCCAAAGTAGGCCTTTGTCGCCGCGACGCCCTTTCTCGGAGCTTCCGGGTCCACCACTTCCGCCGCTTCGATGCGCTTCAGCAGAAAACGAAGCCGCGAATCGATCTGGCGTAGCCGCCTCTTGCCGTACTGATAGTCGGCGTTCTCGCTGCGGTCGCCGTTGCTCGCCGCCCACGCCACCACCTCCGTCACCGCCGGACGTTCGCGGGTCTTTAGGAACTGGTACTCGTCTTTGAGGCGTTGCAGGCCCCCTGGAGTAATGTAGTTCGGGCCTCGTAGCGGTGGGTCCGGAGTTGGTTTTCTAGTAAAGCCTTTTCGCATTTCTAGTCGATCTGATAGCGGGGGCAGGTCACCGTGCCACCACCCAACGTTACAGTAAGTCAGCAAAGCTGCGGCGCAGCGAGTGGAACCACTTCCTCCCGGCGATCAACACCACCGCTGACAACAGCCACAGCTTCCACAAAGCCGCGAACTCGGGCGCTTGGCCTTCCAGCAGCACCGCCCGGTAGCCGCGCACCAGGACGTACACCGGATTCTTGCCGAGCACCGGCAACGCGAACGCGGGCAGGGAAGCGTCGGGGTAGCAGATGGGCGTCAGGAAAAACACCAGTGTAAGCAGGAAGCCCATGATCTGCGCCAGGTCCCGCACAAACGCGCCCAGCGCCGCCAAAATGTAGCTGACGCCCAGGGTGAGCATCAGTTGCGGCACGATCAGCACCGGTAGCCACAGAGCGGAACTGGGGATGCTGCCCCGGGTGATCAGCAACAGGGCGAGAAAGATCACCAAGCCTGCCGACTGTGTCACCAGCGCGGCCAGCGTCCGGACCAGGGGCAGAATCTCCACCGGGAAGATCACCTTCTTAATCAGCGTGGCGTGTTCGGGAATCAGCGCCGGGGAGCGGCCCCACGTCTCCGACATAGAAAGCCAAGGAAGCATCCCGGCCAGAAAGTAGAGCACGAAGCCTTCGCGCGAAGGGTCCCCCGGAAACCGCGATTGCAGCACCAGGCCGAACACGAAGTAGTAGGTCAGCATCAGCAGCAGCGGATGCAGAAAGGTCCACAGGCCGCCGCCAAAGCTGCCGCGATACCGGGCTTCAATGTCGCGCCGCGTGAGGGCAAAGGTAAGCCCACGATGCGGCCACACCCGCTTCAGCCACCGCGACGCTGCGGGCTCCGCCACCGGAAGCGGCGTAGAAGCAGGCGCGGGCGCTGGCGCGGGGATCATGAGTAGAGCCAGTCCGGATACCGGTCCCGTACCGGGCCGGCCTTTTTGCCGACGCAGTAGACGCCCTCGCCGCGCAGATCTTGCGGGAAGCCGTACTGCTCCAGCAGATGCGTCACCCAGGCCAGTTCCGGCCGGGGCTGCTCCTTGAATGGTCCGGAGTCGATCTTGGTAATGTCGAACCCGGCGTAATGGAACAGCAGATAGACCTCTTTGGCGGTGTATTCGCGATGATGCCGTGACTCGCCCTTGGCAATCGCCCCCGGGTGCAGATAAGCCGGAAACAGCGCCGGGTGATAACCGTTCAGCATCGCGGCAATGGATCGCAGCGATGCGATGTTGGGCGTGGTCAGCACCAGATGCCCGCCCGGCTTCAGCACGCGGTTGATCTCGGCCATGGTGTGCATCGGGTCATTCGGCAGATGCTCAATCAGCTCACAGCACAGCACGGTTGAAAAGTGGCCATCCGGGTAAGGGAAGACATGCTTCTCCGCATCAAAGTGATCGATCTCACAAGTGAAGCTCCGGCCATCATCGGATTCCACCGTCTTCACATCCACGTGCCCCGGAGTGCCGTAGTAGCAGCCGCGCACATGCCCGTAGCCCAGCTGATACTTCAGCGCCGCCGTGATCATCATGTAGGCGCCCATCTCCAGCACGTGGTCGTCCGGACCCCCGGGCGGCGTCAGTTCCAGCGTGCGCTGAAAGCGGGTGAGATGCGTATCCACGTAGGCGGCCACCTCCGGTTGCGGATTGGTCCAAGTGGTGATGGCGCTCACGGGCACAGGCTCGACAGCAGGCTCCGATGGCAAGGTGACGCAGGCTTCAGCC